>JBAXBT010000196.1:0-3136 GCA_037141875.1 Candidatus Riflemargulisbacteria bacterium | reverse complement strand
TTCTCTGTCAAAATCCTCCATAAAAATTAGCACTCTTTTCTTAATGGTACCAAAATAATGATCCTTTAGTTGTTGATTCCTAGCAGCTGGTTTACCAAACAAAGTTTCTTTACAAATCTGCAGGTCAGCTCTTGTCTCATAAAGTTCCTTATCTACTAAAAAATACTCTTGCTCTATACCAAGCCATACATTTATCCTTTTAGCATTTCTGTTTCCTAGAAGCTTCTGAAATTTTATTCCAACATTATTTAAGCCTTGCTTGCTTCTAAGAAGACCTGTTTTTTGGTCTAACACATCGCCAGTCCAAGAAAGAAATACAGATGGAATAACTAAGGTCTTAGTATCTTTTGCCTCAATTAAAAAAACAGGAGAGGTAGGATCCCAAGCTGAATAACCTCTAGCTTCAAACGTTGACCTCATCCCACCACTTGGAAAAGAAGAAGCATCTGGCTCTGATTGAATTAACTGGATTGCAGAAAGTCTTTCAATTAGAACTCCTTCCTCATCATAACTAATAAAAGAATTATGTTTTTCAGCTGTTCCGCCTCGCAATGGTTGAAACCAATGAGTATAATGAGTTGCTCCATTTTCTATAGCCCACTCCTTCATACTATGCGCTACTTCACCAGCAATTTCCTTTTCAAGCATATCGCCTTTTACAATAGTATTAATCAACTGACTATAAACAGTTTCACTAAGTCTATTTCTCATAACTTCTTGCGTAAAAACTAGTTCACCGAATCTGTTCATTATTTGGGACATTCTTTGCTCCTTAATGATGTTTTTTTAATTTACTGCTATATTTTACTTGATAAATCACTAAATAGCTAGAAACATGCACGCAAAAAAGATAATTTAACGGAAAATAACTTTTCAGACAAAACAAAATTAAAAACTTATTTTAAAACTATCTTTCATTTTATTAAGCTGATTTTCAAAATTTATTCTTTCTTGTTCTAAATCAGGCAAAGGTATTTGTCCTTCTGACTCAAAAGGAACAAGAACAGGGAATCCAACTACGTTTAAGCCAATAGATCCTTTTACTTTATATGGGACAGTTTTATTACCAGTTGCAATAAACTCGTTCATTTTAGTTACTGTCTTAAATATCTTATCGTAATAAATATCTACTGGAAGAATATTTGTTTTATTAGAATTACCTGGAATGGAAATCTTAACATTTTTCATATAAAAAACTTCGACATCGCCTACATTAACCCCATACTCCACTAAGGCTTCGTCAACACCAATAGCATTCGGATTTTTAACATCCAAAGCAAACTCCATTGTTGCTTTTTCCAAACTTACAGGCCTCACTCTCTCTTTTTCAAGTCTTACTTCTAATGGCTTTATCTCAACGCAAGACGTTAACAAAAAAGAACAACTTACTAATGACAACATAAACAATATTTTCCATTTATGATTTAACATAAAAAAAGTATATCTACATTTCAGAAAACAGTAAACACTGATTCAACTTTAAGATGATTGCAAAGAGTAAGTTTTTTTAATATTATTAAACCGTATTTAACATAAAAAGGAGCAAAGAAATGAAAAACATAATGATGATTACTTTCTTATCTATTTTATTATCATTAGCGTGGGGCGCAAAAGTAAATATATTGAATGATGACCCAAAAGTAAATATATATATTGACGGTGTCTTGGCAGGCAAAGGAAATGTCAGCAACTATGAACTTCCAATCGGGGAACACTACATTAAAATTTTTTCTGGAGACATGATTATTTATGCTGAACCACTAAAAATAAATGATGACGGCATGAAAACAATAAACACTTCATATTTTGTAGAAGCAAAGAAAACAAATATTGCTAATATCGGTTCAAAAAAAGTAGAAGCAGAAAGAATTAAAGATTCCAGAGGTAATTTTGCCATGGGCATGTATTTCTCGGATTCAGTTTCTGGCGTCAGCGTTAAATATTTTCCACTCGGAAATATTGGCTTACAATTTATGGGATGGTCAGACAGCTCACCTGGAAATATTTACGAAAGCTATATGCTTAGACCAATTATTCAATTAGGGAACTATATCATTCTAGACAGACACATGAACAGCTACTTTGCGCTTGGTGTTGGAAAAAGAGTAGTAGAAAAAGCTTCTGTTAGAGAAGATGCTACAATTTTACAAGCAATGATGGGTGCCGAAGGAACTGCTGCCTTACTTGGCCTCCCCCTAGCAATAGGATCTATCGGGCTACTAATTATTAATAATGATGGCAATGACAAAAAACTTAGCTCAGAAGAAGCCATGTATCTTATGGGATTCTTTGGTGGAATTTTCCTTAGTATGATTGATAATGCTTATGTCAATTTCGAAATGGGATTTGAACGTTCTCAGGATAGTAACGGAAGCTATAAGTCAGGAATTAAAATAACTAGCGGAATGCACTTCTATTTTTAAGATTATTTCTTCGAAATACTTTATTATGACAAAAGTAAAAATATTTTTTGCAACTTTTGTGTTTCTTATAATATTTACAGGTTGTACTGTAAATGAAGAGAAACTTAAAGAAATCAAAAGTGTTGCCATCGTGAACATTACCATCGACAGAGAACTAGAAATCAAAAGCGATGATTTATTATCTTATCTATTCAACCCCTCAAAAATAATGAGCATCCTTTCTAGCCCTTCTCAATTATTAAAGCCTATTTCAACAGAAGAAATTGAAACCTATATTATTATAAGTAATCTTATTAATGACTTTTTTCATAATAAATTCAACATCTACCAATTTGACCAAGCCAAATTAGCTATAGATGACTACTACAACTCATTTTCTCAGGATACACCAAAGCAACTTGGCAAAGAATATTATGTAATACCACCATACAGATTTATTGACCTCTCTAATGCTAATGCGAAAGACAAAGCTAAACAAATTTGCGAATACCTTAAGACTGACGCAGTTGCCTCATTAATGTTGAGTTATAAAATGAGCGCTGATGTTGTTAATGGACAAAAAATGACTTACAAATATGCGACATTAACAGCAAAAATAGTAATAATTAACAAGCTTGGTGAGACTGTACTAGACAATACCTACACAATGGATACCCCTCCTGCAATCCAATCAGGTCGAGACATCAATTCATCCATTCAAGATATTTCTAAAA
>JBAXBT010000195.1:0-3161 GCA_037141875.1 Candidatus Riflemargulisbacteria bacterium | reverse complement strand
AGAAAGGTTCGCTGTCAGACGGTTTTCTTTCAACTTCTGCACCTGTGGTAGCATCAATTGCACTCACTGATGGAACATCTAATGGAGATGGCAAATAGTCTAAAACTGCATCAAGTAAAAGCTGAACACCTTTATTCTTAAATGCTGTTCCACAAAAAGCTGGGATTATCAAACAATCCACAACGCCTTTTCTGATACCTTTTTTAATCTCATCTAACGTAAGTTTACCTGTCTCAAAATACTTTTCCATTAACACATCATCAAATTCAGCTGCTTTTTCAACTAATTTCTCATAGTACATATCAACTGTATCTTTTAGCTCTTCTGGAACATCTATAACATCATACTTTTGACCTTGGTCATCAGTATCCCAAATATAAGCCTTCTTAGTTGCAACATCAACGATGCCTTTAAATGCTTCTTCTTTGCCTATAGGTATTTGCATAACAACAGGATGACCACCATCAAGCTTCTTTTCTATTTGCTCAATAACTTTAAAGTAGTCAGCTCCAACTCTATCCATCTTATTAACAAAAGCAACTCTTGGTACGTGATACTTTGTAGCTTGTCTCCATACAGTTTCTGATTGTGGTTGTACTCCACCTACTGCACAAAAAACAGAAACAACACCATCAAGTACTCTTAGTGATCTTTCTACTTCTACAGTAAAATCTACGTGACCAGGAGTATCAATGATATTAATTCTATTATCTTTCCAGAAACATGTAGTAGCAGCAGAAGTAATTGTTATTCCTCTTTCTTGCTCTTGAATCATCCAGTCCATAGTAGCTGCGCCATTATGTACTTCACCTATTTTATAATTCTTACCAGTATAATAAAGAATACGTTCTGTTAATGTAGTCTTACCTGCGTCAATGTGAGCAGCGATACCAATATTCCTTAATTTATCTAAAGTTACTTTCTTCGTCACTTAAATTCTCCTTAAATTAGTACCTGAAATGAGCAAAAGCTTTATTAGCTTCAGCCATTCTATGAACATCGTCTTTTTTCTTAACAGAAGCGCCATTGCCTTCAGCTGCTTCCATCAGTTCTCTTGATAATTTTTCTACCATTGATTTGCCACTTCTCTCGTTAGCATATTTAGCTAACCAACGAAATGCTAAAGAAATTGCTCTCTTTTTTCTAACTTCCATAGGAACTTGATAAGTCGCTCCACCTACTCTTCTACTTTTAACTTCCATTAAAGGAGTAGCATTTTTAACAGCATCATTAAATATTTTAAAAGGATCTTCTTTTTTTATTTCAGCAATCTTATCTAATGCTTTATAAAAAATACTTCGAACAGTTTCTTTTTTGCCATCTATCATTAATCTGTTTATAAATTTAGTGACTAAAACGCTATTATAACGTACATCAGGCTCAACTCTTCTTTCAACGCTTCCTCTTCTTCTGGACATTTTCTATTTCTCCTACTTCTTTAACTTCTTAGCTCTTCTTAGCTCTTTTTGTGCCGTACTTTGATCTTCCTCTTTTTCTATTAGCTACACCAGTAGTATCGAGATTACCTCTAATAATATGGTATCTAACGCCTGGAAGGTCTTTAACTCTTCCTCCACGTACCAATACAACAGAGTGCTCTTGAAGGTTATGTCCTTCTCCAGGAATGTAAGCTGTTACTTCATGCCCATTAGTCAATCTCAATCTTGCTACTTTTCTTAAGGCAGAATTTGGTTTTTTAGGAGTAGCAGTGTATACCCTAGTACAAACCCCTCTTCTTTGAGGACATTCTTGTAAAGCAGGAACATTATTCTTACTTTTTTTATTCTTTCTACCTTTTCTAATTAACTGATTTACCGTTGGCATTTCTGCTCCTTTTTCTTCCCTTTTTTAGACAACGCCTGGTATTCTAACTTAGGCAACCAAGCTTTGTCAACTAAAAAAAACCTATTAAAATTTATCTATATTTCCAGCTCTAAAACTTCGTCCCTTTTAGGTTCAAGAGTGGCTACAAGGCTCACAGGAATAGTGGCATAAAACCCTGTTCCTGCAGGTATAAGTTTACCAATAATAACGTTCTCTTTTAGACCGTACATTTCATCAACTTTTCCTTTTATAGCAGCTTCAGTTAAAACTTTCGCTGTTTCTTGGAAAGAAGCAGCAGAAATAAATGATTCTGTGTTTAAAGACGCTTTTGTAATACCTAACAATACTCTCTCTCCTAAAGATACTTCTTTGCCTTGCTCTATTAGCTGACTGTTCTCAGCCTGAAATTGATTAATATCTACAAGTTCCCCTGGCAACATTGTGGAATCTCCCATAGAGACTATTTTTACCTTCTTAGTCATCTGTCTAAGAATTACCTCAATATGCTTATCATTAATGGTAACACCTTGACCACGATATACTTTCTGAACTTCCTCTAACAGATATTCTTGAACTGATTGTACGCCAAGAACTTCTAAAATATCATGCGGTGAAACAATACCTTCTGTTATTAAGGACCCCTTAATAATCTTGTCGCCAGCATGAACAATAATTCTACTATCTAGCGGTATTTTATAGTCAACCTGTTCATTCTCATTTAAAACAGAAACTACTTTTTGTGCATCTTTTGTATTTATTTCAACAATACCAGCAATGGCAGAAATAATTGCTTTGTTCTTAGATGTTCTTGATTCAAATAAAGCTTCAACTTTAGGAAGACCAGCAACGATATCTCTTGCTTTTGCTCCAATGTTCAATCTCTTTTCTTTTCTTAACAACTCACCCTCAGCAATCTTTTCTCCATCTTTTCTAAAAATTATTGAACCTGTTGCAATACCATATGTTCTAGCTTGTACAACATCTACATTCCCAGCAGTTGCCTTATAAATAACACCTGGAAATTCAGCTTTGTGCTTTGTAGAAATCGCATCACCTGCATCAACATATTGACCTACAACTACTTTAGCCTTATCGCCTTCAGCAATACCGTAGGACTTCATTTGAGAAATATCTAATACATAGATTTCCCCTTCTGTTTTAGCTACATAGTTAAGAAGTTTACCTTCAACTATATTTTCAACAACTTCTAATGATTTAGAATAAATTACTTCTCCTGATACAGTAACCTTTAAATAATTAACAGTAGGATCGTGAGAAAGAATAATATCTCCTTTTTCAACCGAATAATTATCTTTTTCTAATTTCATGAAGCCTTT
>JBAXBT010000194.1:0-3186 GCA_037141875.1 Candidatus Riflemargulisbacteria bacterium | reverse complement strand
ATAAAGGAAGGTGCTCACAACTATACATCTTCTGAAACTGCTTACTCATTTGAGCGGATGGATTTCGGTCTACCCTTCACCCTTTCTCTTTACCTGATACACATCTTTTATGGATCTTAACTTACTAATAATGCTATCCAACATCTCAATCTTAGTTAAACTCAAGATTACACTTACAACTGCAACTCCTTGGGGGGTTGTTCTCAAATTAAAATTAACTATATTTATTTTCATCTCTGCTATCCTAGCAACAATGTCATTTAACAGCCCTATCCTATCAGAGGCCTCTATCTCTAAAGCGATGTCATACGTGCCGGAATAACCCTTGTCCCACTCTACTTTGATAAGTCTATCAGTATCGGAATTACGAACATTATTACAATCTCGTTTATGAACAGCAACTCCTCTTCCTCTAGTTACATAACCAATAACGTCATCTCCAGGCATAGGGTTACAACAACGACTTAGATAAGCCATTACGTCTCCAGCACCTTCAACAACTATTCCAACGCTACTTTTCTTCTGCCTTTGTTTTACTTTAGGCTCAACTATCTCTATTACTTCTTCTTTTTTCTTTTCTTCTTGTCTCTTTATTGTTTCCTTCTCTTCCTTCTTGTCATCATCATAGATTTCAGTGTTCTTCCTAAACCAATATTTAATCTTAGATCTTGCAGAGGAAGTTCGTACCAACCCTAACCATGCTATCTTAGGTTGTTCCTGCTTCTGAGTAATAATCTCAACTATGTCCCCATTGTTAAGTGGCTTATCTAGGCTGACTATGTGGTCATTAACCTTAACCCCTATACAGCGATGTCCTATCGACGTATGCACTCTGTACGCAAAGTCTAAGGATGTTGCTTTCTTTGGCAACTGATATACATCCCCTTTAGGAGTAAACACAAATATCTCTTCCACAAAAAGATCAAACTTAAGATCATCATAGAAATCCTTAGAATCACTATCTTTTTGCCATTCGATTAGCTCCCTTAACCAAGACAGCTTCTTCTCGAACTGCTCTTCTTTTTTGCTTCGTTCTTTATAACGCCAATGTGCAGCTACTCCAAACTCTGACACTTTATGCATCTCATCTGTCCGTATCTGAACTTCTACAGGTTTACCGCTTTTAGAAATAAGTACTGTATGAATTGACTGGTATAAGTTCTGTTTAGGCATAGCAACGTAGTCCTTAAATCTACCAGGTATTGGTTTAAAATGAGTATGCAAAACACCCAAAACCGTATAACACTGTTGAACAGTCCCGACAACAACTCTTATGGCATAAAGGTCGTATAGGTTCTTGATGCTTGTATGTTGCCTTTTCATCTTATTATAAATAGACCAAAAATGCTTTGGTCTACCTGAAATATTAGCCTTCATGCCGTTTTCCTCAAGTAATAACTTTACTTGAACCATAAACTCTTCAATAAACTGCTCTCTCTCTTCTCTCTTTTCTGCTATTTCATTCTTTAGCTTCTTATAATCAGCGTTATACAAGAAACGAAACCCAAGATCTTCCATCTCCCACTTTATATTGGACATCCCTAATCTATGGGCTAATGGAGCATATATATCCATAGTCTCTCGAGCTATTTTCTTCTGATTCTCTTCTGGTAAAAAACTTAGCGTCCGCATGTTATGTAAACGATCTGCAAGTTTAATAATTATGACGCGAATATCCTTGGCCATTGCCATAAACATTTTTCTAAAATTTTGGATCTTTTGTTCTTCGTCGCTATCAAACTTTATTCTGCCAAGTTTGGTGACCCCATCGACAATAACAGCAATACTTTCCCCGAAGTTTTTCTGGATATCCTCGATTTCTACAGAGGTATCCTCAACAGTATCATGGAGTATAGCAGCGATAAGGGTGGCTTCATCAGCCTCATATTCAACAAGTATCTTAAATATATGTAATGGATGCCAGATATAATCCTCACCCGACACACGCTTTTGTCCCTTGTGTGCTTCCATGGCAAAGTCAAACACATCAAAAAACAACTTAGTGTTGAAATGACGATTGTAACGTTTTACTTTCTTAACAGTCTCTCTAAGTTGAGAACGAAGCTCTTGATCCATAGAGGGTATTATAGCTTAGTCATTTTCTAAACGCACGTATAATCAGTGCGGTTATTACTCGTACTCTCCAGCTATATCAGCTTCTGCTTTCTGTTTTAATTCTTCCATTTCAGTTTTATTCAACTCGCCCACTTTATTATTAACCTCATCCCTGACAATTATTAATTGATTCATTTTAGTCTTAAATAACTCTTCGCTAGCATCCATATAGTCTAATGGTTCATTATCTATATAACATACTCCTTTTAAAACAAATATTGCTTTCCCATCTACAGCTGCCTGAATTAATTTATCAATATTAGTACCTGCATTGTCAGCGAAAACAACAACTTGTCTTTTTGGTTCTTTTGTCAAATCTTCGATTCCTTCTCTATGCGTCTCTAAGATAATTTTCTCTCCAAATATTATTGGAACCAACTTCTCAAACTTATTATCATCATTCAGCGCCATTCTTAATTCTTTCATCTTTTCATGAAGCAAGTTCCTCTCTACTATTAAGTTATGTCTAGGTATTTCAGGAGAATAATATCCAATCTTCCGATATCCATTCTCCTCAAATATTCTTGAATTTCCAGCTGGCTCTGTCTTTGGGTTTAATCCGTTAATACACTGTTTATGAAATGATTTCTCTGTAAGCTCAAAATATACTTTATCTCCTTTAATTAAAACGTTAACTCTCTTGTATTCATCAACCGCACCAATAGCATCAATATAGCTTGGCAACATTACATATGAAGAATCACTATCGGACAACAACTCAGTCTCAACAAGTTCATATTTATTTTCATCTTCTCCAAATAATACCTGTTTTGTGAAATAATTTTTCAATTGCAACTTGCCGTCTGCAATCAATCTACCATTAAACCTAGAGGAACCATCCATTGGTGAAGACAATGTTCTAATATATGTTTTTCCGTTATCCCGCAATATATCATATGCCCTTATTCTAGATACACCTAAAATTCCTTTAAAGGCATTACGCTGAAAAATATAACAGGCCTCTTTTAAGCTACTTGCATTTGACTCATTTCCGAAAACTTCGCGAAGAATTTCATTATAGTTATTTTCATTCATTTCTCTAAACTTAGCTAAATATTTTTTACTTAATTC
>JBAXBT010000193.1:0-3203 GCA_037141875.1 Candidatus Riflemargulisbacteria bacterium | reverse complement strand
GGCTTATACACAACTCCTATACCTGTTTTGCTGACACCATCGCAAAATTTCTGCGCCACCCTTTAGGTCCTATTTTATCATACGGATAATCTTTATCATATATTAGATAGTTATTATTGCCATCGAGTTGCATATGACCTATCATCGGAGTGGCTATCAAACCAGTATGTTGTTTTATATATTCATCTCTTTTTACCAGGTCAACAAATATGTCTTCTATTAATTTATATTTTTTTTTGGCAAGTGGCAGTGGCGACCCTGGCAATGCCGTCAAATTAACCTCATTGTCCCCTTCTTTAAAATCATATATATCCCTACGAAAATACTCTTCTTCAAACTGTTCACCTTGCCAATAAAGTCCATACCTATAATCAAAAGTTTCATCAGCTTTTAGCCTGGCAGAAATTATATCTACAATGTATTTGCCTGGTAATTCAAGACTATCGTTATAATGAAGATAACCTGGCTTTAAACACACATTTAAGTGGCACCACTCTTCTGGGAAATTTTGTGAGATTTTTATACCTGTAATCCACTTATCTGTTTTATTAGGCGGAGTCACCTTTATTTTCAAGCGCACCTTATCTGTTGATGAGTTCACATAATCATTACGATAAGCCCCTGGTGCCACTTCCTTTCTTTTAAACATAATAAATGATGTGACAGCCAACTTCTCTTCTTTTTCCTTTGGTTTTGGTTCCTGTTTTTTACACCCAAAAGTAAATGGAAACGCAATAACTAATGCAAGCACTACCGTTATGACTTTTCTCATATTCCCTCCCATATTTATCCAGGCAATAGCCTGGACATATTAGTAATACCCTTTACAATTTCCTTACTTTGAACTTTTACAGAATATTCAACTCTTGTAACTAATTTATCAATAAAACTCTTGTCTGAATCCTCAGTTCCAATACACATTATTCTTATTCCTTTTTGTTTTGCAGAAGTCGCTGCATCCAATGTGTTTTCAACATTATCTGGTTGACCATCAGTAAAAATACATATATCCCGTTCCTTTGCCTTTGACAGTTTTAAAATTGCTAACTTAATACCTGCCTCCATGTTTGTAGATCCATCTATCATTAGTTTGTTAATGGCCTGACAAACCTGATTTAAGTTAGCTGAAGATTCTATTACAACCTCCGCGTCCGTTCCAAATTGAATTATACCTACCGAATATCCTTTTTTAATCGCTTCTTCAGCGTAACCTATACCACCAATTTTCGCATTTTGAAATTTATTATCTGAACCCATACTACTTGAACAATCAACCAACAGATATATTTCTTTGTTTATGAATGGTTCAACTGGCTTTCCAATAATAATTTCTAGGTCTTTTAATAAGGTCTTATGACTATTGGATGCTATAATTTTATTTCTATCGGTTTTGCCTATATTCTTTTCATTACTCATTTTTTCCTCCTTTATTCTATAAAATTATTCAAACTTACTCATTATAACTTTATACGCCTTGTTTATTTTAACCGACATTTCATGGGAGGCTTTTTTAACAAAATCAGGCTGTTCCATGAATTTGTCTGGATGGCATTCTGTAATTTTTATCCTGTAAGCTTTTTTAACCTCTTCCTTTGTCACTGTGTCAGAAACCATTAATAACTCATAGGCCTCCTGTTCTGTCATTTCTTGATTATCATTTTGATCTCCATTTTCTTCATTTTCATTCTCATCTTTCGCTGCTGTTTTATCAGCCGTTATTTTAAGTTTATCAAAATATGCTATTATTAAATTTATTGTGTCTTCATATTCCTTCCATTTTTGATCACAAATTAAATCTTTTATGACACTTGAATTAAGCGTTTCAAAACTATTTTGTAACTGGCGCAAAAGCATATCACTACCATTTTTATAAACAGCATCCCCTGCTTTTTCATAAGCTTTATCAGCTTTGCCACGCAATGCTATTGCATTTGTTAAATCCTTACGGTATTTTTTTGCATTATTTACCTCTATTTTGATTTTTCTTTTGAATTCTTCTATCGTAGTTTGCAAAAACATTGTTTCACTATTTAAGTTAACAAAATCATTTATTGTAACTATATATTTTTCATTCAGTGGAATGTTTATTTTATCGCACAATTCTCTAATTTCCAATTTTAAAGACGCTAATTCGCCAGTTACATCTGTTGAAAGATTTAAATCACTAATACGCTCTTCTATACTTTTATAAATCCAAGAATTAAATTTTGAATTAACTATAAAGTACCATAAACAAATCACAATAACACTTGCAACACACGAAAATGCAAAAGCTGTAACTGTATCAATCATCATATCTTTATTTACCCATAGTATAAAATTACTGAAATATCCTGATATCCCAGTTAATACAAGTAATATAACTAAAGTAATTACGCTACAAACAGCAAAAGAAAACATTATTCGTTCTTTTGATTCATCACTACTTTTATAATCGTATGCTTCTATCCTGTAATTTATCTTATTTCCATCATAGCTGTATGTAATCGACTTATTTATTCCACTGGACAAATTAGTCTCGTCTATATAAGCATCTTTGTAATTTATTAATAATACCGCACTAATGATTATTCCTATACTCCATGCCGGTAAAGACAGTAGCGCAAATTGAACAAAACTGATTACAATAGCACCTACCAGAACTACAACTAAGAGAATTACTGTACCTATTCCGCTGTCAGAATTACTACTTGATTTATTGGCCATAATCGCTCCCTTCTTATAAGATTTTTCATCCCAATCGTTTTATCTTCTCTAAAACCGCCCTCTTTGCCGGTTTGCTAAACAACACTATCCTTATACTATATAAAGCAATTACCGTGCCAAGAAAATCAGGATATAAGAATATGGGGTTTATTTGGAGGTTTTTGGCAGTTAATCAATAACTGCCTGTCAAAAGTCAATTTTTGGAAGAAAACCTTACTTTGAGATAAGACAATTTTGAATTGCCTAATGTCTTTTCAGCTCTCAAAACAAGACATGACTTATTATATTAAATTACTTCAACAATAAAATATTTTGCTTCTGGTGTTAGATTTTTCCAAACAATTTGGTATTGATTTTTTAATGTTATGCTAGTATTTTTCTCACCTGTTGGTTTTTGTATATTACCCGTAAGCGTTTTACCACCCCGCGGAATTATTTTTCAATTTTGTCAGCAAAGCGCCAAGGAGTTGTGTACAACTGCCGGCCCATCGCCTGAC
>JBAXBT010000192.1:0-3208 GCA_037141875.1 Candidatus Riflemargulisbacteria bacterium | reverse complement strand
GGAGTAGTACAGGAACAGATATTTGCCGAGCGTCCAAAATGTAGATTTGAAAAAGAATGGGATGATAAGTTTATACATGACCTTGAGGTCAAAATAGAAAGACATCATCAAGAGTTGGCTGCATTAATTTTAGAGCCTGTTGCTCAATGTGCAGGAGGGATGTGGTTTTATTCTCCAATGTATCTAAAGAAAGCTAAAGAACTCTGTGAGAAATATGAGCTTTTGTTAATTGCTGATGAAGTAGCAACAGGTTTTGGTCGTACCGGTAAAATGTTTGCTTGCGAGTGGGTAGGAATAACTCCAGATATTATGTGTGTTGGAAAAGGTCTTACTGGAGGATATATGGGTCTTGCTGCAACACTTACAACAGAGAAAGTTGCAAATGGTGTTTCTACACTAATGCACGGACCTACGTTTATGGCGAATCCTTTAGCCTGTGCAGTTGCAAATAAAAGTCTAGAACTTCTTGTGTCCATGGATTGGCAGGAAAAGGTTTTAAATATTGAAAACATACTAAGAGTTGGATTATCACCTTTGGCTTCAAATAATGCTGTTTTAGATGTTAGGGTTTTAGGTGCCATTGGAGTAGTTGAGATGAAAGAGGCTGTTGATGTCGTCTTGTTTCAGAAGAAAGGTGTTGAGCTAGGTGTCTGGTTAAGACCATTTGGTAAATTAATTTATATAATGCCACCTTATGTTATTACTGAGCAGCAGCTATTGAAGCTTATTAGTGTAGTTGTGAAGTTGGTTGAGTCAAGTGAGTGCAGTAAAACAGTTATCACTTCTTTTGCTTAATAAAAATTATTTTTTTAATATCAAGTCTTTCCATATTTATATATAAGTCATATTGATTGGGAATAAATATCAGGATAGACGATATATGTAATATATAAAATTAAGGAGTATTTAAGATGATAAAAAATAGGGTAGTGTCTTTAGTTGAGAGAGTTAGCAATGTCCCTTTTAAAAAAATAGGAGTGGTGTTTCTAGCTAGTCCAATTTCTGCTATACCTATTACTATTAATCCTAATCCTAATCCAGGAAACGATGTCCATAACTTGAACCATTCAAGCAATATAGCTGAAAAGGCTAGAGAGAAAATACTCACAAAATTAATAGTTGTTGAAGATTTACTTGCCAAGGCAGAAGGAGCAAAGAGCGTTGAGACTAGAAAAGAAGTTCTAGATGAAATAAATGAGTCTGGATTTGGTAACAACGATACTGAGTTGAGTGCTGCAATTATTAACCTTCAACATCACAAAAGGAAATTGGAAGTAGCACTTGGACATATTAAGCTAGATTAATTGAACTGATAGTGAGACAAATCAGTTTATTTCTCGATAACTTAGTATGTATAAAATTGTAAGTTTAAAAAACACTTTTAATTTTAACTTAATCCCAAATACTATTGTTGATAGCCATGAGCAAGTTCTAGCTTTTTGGCAGGATGCTCTTGCTAAAGGATGGATTCAAAAAGGTGCAACACTAATACATGTTGATGCTCATAGTGATATATTTATGGGTCGTAATCCGCCATTAACTACTAAAGCTAATTTTATAAATGAAGCTATTCGGTTAGGTATTATTAAAAAAGTTATTTGGGTGGTTCCTGATGGATTGCCTGAAGTAAGTGGTCTCCAAAGTCAAACAAGAGGAGAAACCAATCTTGGGATATTTGAAGCTGTTCCTTATAAAACAAAATTGTATTCAGATAGTTGGGAAATAAGAACTGCTGAAAGTTTTGGTTGGGGTGGAGTTGATAAAAGAAGCTATTCTGAAATAGAATTAGAGGTTGTAAGATTATCAGAATTAAATTGTGAGTCTGATAATTTAATTTTTGACATAGACTATGACTTCTTTTCAAATAGTGGACACGATACTCATCGAGGGTTTAAGGTTGATTATTCTGATGTTGAGGTAGTAAAGAAAATTTATATGTTTTTTAGTAAAATTATGGACTTGAATATTCATCCGAACATTATTACTGCGGCTAAATCCTTTGATTATGTAAATGTTCATCAGCGAAATATTTTAGATAAAGCAATCAGAGGAATTTTAGGACAGTAATATATCTTGATATATATAATAAAAAAGCCCCTTCGCAGGGGCTTTTTTTATAGCAATATTTATAATCTAATTTTTTTTAAGATTTTGTAAATCAGCCATTCTTTTTGTGTTATCTAGTAGCGCTAATTGATGTAATCTTTCAGCTTCCGTAGGGTTTGACCGTTTCAAAGATTGATATCTATTTTCATTATCAGTCATTTCATTAAAGTCTTTAGTTGCTGGTTTTGATTCCCAAGTAAAAGGATCTTTGCCTTGGTCTGCCATATCAGGATTGAAGCGATATAGTGGCCAATATCCTGTATCCGATGCTGTTTTTCCATGGGCTTGAGAGTCTCTCATTTCAATGCCATGAGCTATACAAGGAGAATAAGCAATTATAATTGATGGTCCATTATAAGCTTCAGCTTCAACCATAGCTTTAATTACCTGATTCTTATTAGCACCCATGTTTACAGAAGCTACATAGATGTTTCCATAGGCTGTCATCATTAATCCAAGGTTCTTTTTAGCCATCTTTTTGCCTGAAGCAGCAAATTGTGCAACAGCTCCTCTTGGAGTAGCTTTTGATGCTTGTCCACCAGTGTTAGAGTATACTTCGGTATCCATTACTAATACATTTACATTGTTACCAGAAGCAAGTACGTGGTCTAATCCACCATACCCGATATCGTATGCCCATCCGTCACCACCAAATATCCAAACTGATTTTTCTGCGAAATAATCTTGTAGTTCTTTTATTTTGCTGATTACTGGAGATGAAAGGTTTTCTTTGCTTAGAAGAGCTTTTGTTGCTTCTTGTGCATTACTAGCTTCAGTTGATTTGGCATCCCATAATTCTAAGTTCTTTTCTAATGCTTGCTTTAGGTCTGAAGAAATGTTTTCTGTCATAGCTAAGGCAATATTGCTTTTTAGCTGTTTACGGTTAGTGCTTACAGCTAGACGCATTCCAAGACCATATTCTGCGTTGTCTTCGAAAAGAGAATTGCCCCAGGCTGGTCCATGACCTTTTTCATTTACGCAATAAGGAATAGTTGGGAATGTTCCGCCATAAATAGAAGAACAACCTGTAGCATTTGCAACTATCATTCTTTCACCAAAAAGTTGGGTAACTAATTTCACATAAGGAGTTTCTCCGCAACCT
>JBAXBT010000191.1:0-3212 GCA_037141875.1 Candidatus Riflemargulisbacteria bacterium | reverse complement strand
CTATGAATTCGTCTGCTGTTGCGCTGGGCGAGAAACTGGAAGTATGTGATACTAATTCTTTTAAAGTGATTTTATTGTCTTTAAAATTTGGGTTAATAAAAGGAATCTCTAGTAGTTTTGATATTGGTTCATTTATATTAGTGGAAGGATATCTTTCAAGTACATTTAGTAGAATAATAGATGTAAAGAGTTTACTTAGAGAAGCTAATCTAATGGAGTGTGTATTGGACATCGGTTCATTATTTTTTATATCTGCAGTGCCATAGTTAAAATTATATATATTTTGATTATTTTTTATTACTGTAAGAGAACATCCAACTACTCCATATTCTTTCATGATTGCAGTTAGTGAAGCTTCCAAAACTGGGTCTTTGATTTCTTTATTTACAGGAGGTCTACAAGAAACAGTAAAGTGAAAAGCGACAAATAACACTATTACAAACAGTGTTAAGATTGTCCAAGATATTCTATTGAGCACTATAGCTTAATTATTTAATTTCAACAGGAGTAGCTTTCCAGATGTCCCAATTGTATTCAGCAATAGTTCTATCACTGGAGAATTTTCCTATGTTGGCAACATTAGCAATTGATTTTTTTATCCATAGCTCTCTGTTAAGGAAGTCAGCAGAAACTTGTTGTTGGCATTCAACGTAGGACTGAAAGTCAGCCATAATCATATATGGGTCGCTATTAACAAGGTTAGCGTAGATTGGATAAAAGAGGTCATGTTGTTCAGGACTGAAAAAGCCGTTTCTGATAAGCTCAAGGATTTCTTGAAGAGGTTCATAACTATTTAAATATGTTCTAGGGTCATATCCTTTATTATTAAGAGCAATAACTTCTTCTGAAGTAAGACCGAAGATGTAGATATTCTCATCTCCAACTTCTTCCTTGATTTCTACATTAGCTCCATCAAGTGTGCCTATTGTTAATGCACCATTTAGTGCAAATTTCATATTGCCTGTTCCTGACGCTTCTTTTCCTGCTGTAGAGATTTGCTCTGAAAGATCAGCAGCTGGTATTATTTTTTCTGCAACAGAAACATTGTAATTTGGAATAAAAAAGACTTTTAGTTTCTCGTTTACTTTTGGGTCGGCATTTATTACTTTGGCAACATTGTTAATTAATTTAATGTAAAGCTTTGCAATATGATAAGCAGGAGCTGATTTGCCTCCAATAAGAACAGTTCTTGGGGTGAAATGCATGTTTGGATTATTCTTAATTTGTATATATAGATGGATTACATGCATTATGTTCATCAATTGTCTTTTATATTCATGTATTCTTTTTGTTTGCACATCAACCAAGGAAAGAGGGTCAAAGCAGAATCCATATTTTTTTTCTAACCAATTTGAAAGATCTTTTTTGTTATTGGTTTTAATAATATCCCAACCTTCAAATAGATGTTCTTTGTTTTTAAGAGTATTAAGTTTTTTTAGTTCGTCAAGGTTTGTTATCCATCCTGTTCCAATTTTGGAAGTAATAAGCTCAGATAGTCGGCTATTACACTTATAAAGCCATCTTCTTGGTGTAATGCCGTTGGTTTTGTTTCTAAATTTTTCAGGATATAGAGTATAGAATTCTGGTAGAAGTTCTTGTTTAATTAATTCAGTGTGGAGTTCTGATACTCCATTTACTGAGAAAGAACATGCTACTGCCAGATAGGCCATTCTTACCATTTTTTCGCTACCTTCTTCAATTATGGACATTTTTCTCATTTTTCCCATATCTGGACCGAATTTTAGTTGGATGTCTATCATGAGTTTTGAGTTAATCAAATAAATTATTTCTAAGTGTCTAGGAAGCATATAGGCAAACATTCTTTCAGGCCATTTTTCTAAAGCTTCTGGCAGCAATGTGTGGTTGGTATAAGCAAAAGTTTTTTTAGTTATTTCCCAGGCAGTATCAAAATTTAAATTTTCTTCATCAATAAGTATTCTAAGAAGCTCAGGTATTGCTATTGCAGGGTGAGTGTCATTTAATTGGATGACGATTTTATCTGGTATATCTTTTAATTCATTGTTTTCATTTTCTTTGAATCTTCTAAGAATATCTTGCAATGAAGCAGCACTAAAGAAGTATTCTTGTTTTAAACGTAGTTCTTGACCTGCATATACATTGTCATTAGGATACAGAATTTTGGTTATATTCTCATCTTGAAGTTTTTCTTCATAGGCATTAATAAAATCACCGTTATTAAAAATCTGTAGTTTAAATTCATCGTCGCTTTTTGCTGACCAAAGTCTTAGTGTGTTGACTGTTTTAGTACTGAATCCTGGCACAGGGATATCGTAGGGAACAGCAAATACTTTGTTCGTATTTTTCCAAGTTGAGACTTCTTTGCCTTCGCTGTCTTGATGTTTTTCAACATGCCCATAAAAGTTAATCGTATATTTTTCAGATCTTGCGATTTCCCATGGATAACCATTCTCAAGCCATTTGTCAGGCTTTTCGCTTTGCCATCCATTTTCGATGTCTTGTTTGAAAAGACCATAATCGTAGCGGATTCCGTAGCCAAAAGAAGGTATATTGAGTGTTGCCATAGAGTCCAAGAAGCAGGCAGCCAGTCTTCCTAGCCCTCCATTTCCAAGGCCTGCATCTTCTTCCATTTCCTCAATTGTATTAAAGTCAAAATTAAGTTTAGACAACAATTCTTGAACATGGTAGTTAATGTGAAGATTATTGATGTTCATTTTTAAAAGTCTTCCAATTAAAAATTCCATTGAAAAATAATATACTCTTTTAGCATCATTGTAATGATGTTGTCTTTGTGTTTCCAGCCAACCTTCAGCAAGGTGGTCCATAATGGTATAGCTTAATGCATTATAAATATCTCTTGGGGTTGAATTATATTCATCTTTAACAATTTTATGGGTTAGATTATGCCGAAAGGAGTCCTCAATAGGCTGAACTTCATGTTCTTTTCTCGATAATATATCAGAGAGTCTTTCCTTGTAGTTATCATTCATAGCAGTTCCCCTTAATATAGATAGTATCTATAATTTAACAGAGTGTATTTTATCACATGAGTAGTGATTTTTGGAATCATTTATGGATAAATAATACAGATTAAATATAACTAATGATTATGGTATTATTTAGCAGTAACTATTAATAAAGTTATTGTTTGTTGATTTGTTAATAAGATACAGAACATAAGTAATTATATATTGTTTTGTTAATTTGGATTTAATTTGTAGTATTTGTCATTT
>JBAXBT010000190.1:0-3213 GCA_037141875.1 Candidatus Riflemargulisbacteria bacterium | reverse complement strand
AAGAATTATTAAATTCAATTTAAATAACCAACAAAAACTTTTTTCTGTATTTATATCTTTTGCTTGCTTATTAATTATTTTTCCTAAAACGGAATCTCCCAAATACAGCTTATATCTCCGATTATCTTCCAGAGGATGTTGGATTGGAGCTCGCTAGTCATGAAGAAGTAATTTTAGATAAAATCAAATTTGCAGAAACACATCTCAAGTATCATCATTTTGTTGCTGGCGCTAAAAAACATAAGGTAGTTCAGAAATGCCAAAACAAATATGTAGTAATCGAGCCAGTTAGCCTTATTTCAACCGAGGAATTTGATTCTATTTTTGAGTTACCCTTTTTGCGCAAGGCACACCCTTCATATCAAGCAGATGTGCCTGCTTATGGTTTTGTGAAAGATTCCGTGATAACACATCGTGGTTGCTACGGAGGATGTCACTTTTGTGCTTTAGGGATACATCAAGGTAAACGCATTTTGAATCGTTCGGAGAGCTCTGTAATTAGAGAGGTTGAAAATGTTATTTCAGAGGATAAAGATTTTAAAGGAAATATTTTAGACCTCGGTGGCCCTACTGCCAATATGTATGCTAGTAGGTGTGGTGCTCCAGAGCCTTGTGAGCGTCTTAGCTGTCTAATTCCTGCTCCTTGTAAGCTTTTAAAATTAGAGCAGAAAATGCATCTAGATTTGATTGAAAAAGTAAATTCGCTGGATGGTATTAAGAAAGTTTTTATTAATTCAGGGATTAGGTTTGATATGGCATTAATGGATAAAGAGTATGCTAAAGCAATTATTAAGGGGCATGTTAGTGGACAGATGAGTATTGCTCCAGAACACATTTGTGATAATGTGCTTGATCTAATGAATAAACCTAAACATAATAAATTCACAGAATTCGAGCAATTATTCGAGGAAACAAATAAACAGAATCATAAAGAACAGTATCTGATACCGTATTTTATAGCATCTTATCCTGGAAGTAGGTTGTCGGATATGTATGATTTAGCTATGTATTTACGAAAAAAGCATTTAAAGATTAAGCAGGTACAGAGTTTTATTCCTATACCAATGACCATTGCTTCTGTGATGTATTACACGGAAATAGATCCATTCACTGGGCAAAGTATTTATGTCGCTAAAGAAGAAGAGCGCCTTTGGCAAAGGGCTTTGCTTCAGCCATGGATTAAAACTAACCTTAATTTTCTAAAGAAAGCTCTAACCAAAATAGGGAAAATAAAAGACTTAAATTACCTTGCTAGAGACTGAGCTTAAATAATTTACTGTACACTATCCACTATTAAAAATAAAATGACACTGAACAACAAGAATTGTTCAGTTATAGAAAGAAGGAATATTTATGAATTTTGATGAATTTAATTTAAATAAAGTAATTTTAGCCCAATTGGTTAAAATGGGGTTTGAAACGCCTACTCCTATTCAGGAACAAGCAATCCCCCTTGTTTTGCAAGGAAAGGATGTAATGGGACTTGCTCAAACAGGAACAGGTAAGACAGCTGCGTTTGCTTTGCCTATTCTTCATAACATAGCCTTAACAAATGTAAAAGGCAGAGTTAGAGCACTTATTATCGCTCCAACAAGAGAACTTTCAGATCAAATCAATGATGCAATAATTGAGTTTGGTAAGAGTTTAGGTATTTCAAGTACAGTAATATATGGTGGAGTTGGTTATGCGAAACAAGAAGCTGCACTTAAAAAAGGTGTAGATATTATTGTGGCTTGTCCAGGGCGGTTACTAGACCATTTAGAGGCTCGAAAAATCGACCTATCTGCACTTGATACATTGGTTCTTGATGAGGCAGATCATATGTTTGATATGGGCTTTCTTCCTACTATTAGGAAAATATTGAAATATGCCTCACATCGCAAACAAACGTTATTATTTTCTGCAACCATGCCTAGCGATATTCAAGCATTGGCAAGTGAAACTTTGAGAAATCCAATTAAGATATCACTTAAGGTTCAAGAAAAGCTTACAACGATCAAACATATGTTGTATCCAGTGCCTCAACATTTAAAAACAGGATTACTGTTTGAGTTACTTAAAAATACCGACACTAAGTCTATTCTTATATTCACAAGAACAAAGCATAGAGCCAAGGATTTGGACAAAAAGCTACAAGCAAAAGGTTATAAATGTACATCATTACAAGGAAATTTAAGCCAGAACAGAAGACAAGAAGCTATTGAAGGGTTTCGTAAGGGAACCTATCAGATAATGGTAGCAACTGATATTGCAGCTAGAGGTATCGATGTGTCATTGGTTTCTCATGTAATCAACTATGACATGCCAGGTACTCCTGAGACATATACGCATAGAATAGGGAGAACCGGAAGAGCAGAACGTAATGGAGATGCATTTACTTTTGTTTCTGATGAAGATATGTTAATGGTAAAACAAATTGAAAGAAAATTAGGAGAAACAATCGAGCGTATGAGGTTGGAAACATTTAACTATAAAGAGATAAAACATGTAACTGACGTTCCAATAGTTCATCGAACAAATAATAGACAAGGATACAGAGGGCGAGTAGGGAGTAAATAGAACTAATACATCGAATTATCCATCAAGAAATTCCGTGTTGTTGTAAATGCCCAAGGCGTGATAAGTTATCTAAACAATGATTACCGTTAATAAATTAAGTTTATCTTTTGCCGATCAAGTCCTTTTTAAGGATGCAAGTTTTAATATTAACTCTAGAGAGAGGATAGGCTTGGTTGGTCGTAATGGAAGTGGCAAAACCACACTTTTTAATATATTGTGTAATAAACACTCCGCAGAGAACGGTGTTCTTGGTATCCCAAAGAATTATAAAATAGGCATCGTTGAACAACATTTATCTTTTAGTTGTCATACTGTTATAGAAGAAGGGTGTCTAGGCCTTCCTGTCGGACATGAAGATGATGTCTGGAAAGTTGAAAAGATACTATATGGTCTTGGATTCAGTGAGGAAGATCTTTATAAAGACCCTAAAATATTTTCTGGTGGTTATCAGGTAAGGCTTAATTTAGCAAAAGTTTTAGTTTCTGAGCCAAATTTATTGTTGTTAGACGAACCAACTAACTATTTAGATATTGTCTCTATTCGCTGGATGGAGCGATTTTTGGTGAATTGGCCAAATGAATTGATGATTATTACTCACGATAGAACATTTATGGATAGCGTAACTACTCATACAATGATAATCCATCGTCAGAG
>JBAXBT010000189.1:0-3214 GCA_037141875.1 Candidatus Riflemargulisbacteria bacterium | reverse complement strand
CTCTGCCTTAATCACACTCTTACACTTATCTACCAACACCGCTTTATCAAACTGTTTATTTGCCTGATTCATCCACTCTGTTAGTATTCTAAAGGTAGTTCCTGAGTCTAAAATATCGTCTACTAAAAGAATGTTCTCACCTACTATTTTCTTTGGTAAATCTAAAACTCTAGGGTCTACAATCTTTCTATTCTCATAGGTCTGCACATTAACAATATCAACTTCTTTTACACCTAGATGATAAGAAAGATAACCTGCCAAAAATAAACCACCACGTGCTACTCCGACAATAACATCATACTTTTTACCTTTATGCTTAATATCAGAAACTATATTATCTGCATATCTTTGGAAATCTTCCCAACTTATGAATATTTCTCTTTGTTCCACAATAATACTCCCAACTGATTATTATACTATATAATATAAGGTATCATGCAATCAGCATTATACTTTGAAAAACAAAAAGATACGATCATCTGCAAGCTATGCCCACGAGAATGTTCTCTTAAGATTGGGCAAACTGGTTCTTGTCAAATTAGAACAAATATTAACAACGAACTTATAGCTCATACCTATCAGAATTTCTGTTCGCTCGCCATTGATCCTATTGAAAAAAAACCACTTTATCACTTTTACCCGAAAGAAAAAATCCTATCGCTCGGATCAATTGGATGTAATTTCCACTGCAAACACTGCCAGAACTGGGAAATATCTCAACCACATCGAACATCTCGCAAACCTCAACTTCAACAAATATCTGCTGAAACTATCATTGAGAGCGTTATCAGGAATAATCTAAATATGGTAGCCTTTACTTATAACGAACCACTTATCCAAATAGAAACACTTCTAGATTATTTACCCAAAATACAACATGCTGAAATAAAAACAGTTCTTGTAACTAACCTATATCTCAACCAAGAACCACTTACAAGAATCCTTCCTTATGTTGATGCCTTAAGTGTCGACATTAAAGCGTTCGATGCTACTAGCTATAAAACACTTACTACTGCTAATGCTCTAGAAACTATAAAAAACAATATTATTATGTGCCATGAAAACAATAAACATATAGAACTAGTGACCAATCTCGTGACAGACATCAATGATAACCTTGAACAACTAAATGCAACTGCCGATTGGATAAAATCGATTTCTGCTGACATTCCCTGGCATATAAGTTGCTTCTATCCAACCTTTGAATATAAAACCAAACAACCACTTGATAAAGGATTTCTTAATGAAATCGAAACACTTAAAAAATCCTTCCCACTTAACTATGTCTACACACGGCAAGACCAAAACACCTATTGCCCTAACTGCAAAAATATTATTATCTCCAGAAATAACTTTGATGTTTTATATAAACTTGAATCAACCTCTTGTCCTTCTTGCCAAAAAGAAGTACCTTATTTGCATGTCTAATACCTATATCGTTGCCATAGACGGACCAGCAGCATCAGGGAAAAGTACTGTTGCCCAAAAACTAGCCAAAACACTAAAAATAACTTACCTCAGCTCAGGGTCTGTTTATAGAACAATTACTCATATATGTTTGGCAAACAACATCCCAGCTGAAAACGAACTCATAAAACAATTCTTACAAAACTACAGCGTTACTATTACTAAAGGATTGGTCTTAGTAAATAATACAGATTACAGCAAATACATTTCACTGCCAGAAACAGAAAAAGCTGTTTCCAGCTATTCGTCTCTTCCTTGTGTTAGAGAATATGCCGTTGTCATATTAAGAAACACAGCAAAAAAAGAATCTATCATAATGGATGGCAGAGATATTGGAACAGTTGTTTTCCCAAGCGCTACTCATAAATTCTTTTTAACTGCTTCTCCAGAAGTCAGAGCCAAAAGAAGATACGATGAATTTTGCAAAAACCATCCAGATGAGAAAATTTCCCTAAATTCCATTCTCACTGAAATCATCAAACGAGACCAAATGGATGAAACAAGAGAATTATCACCTCTAATAAAAGACCAAAAAGCTATCCTGATTGATAATTCTAAATTGAATATAGAGGAAACTGTTCAAGCTATATATAATCATATTTATACAAAATGATGCTTTTGTTCCAAAATAACTATATAATTAAACATACACTAGCAACTCTAGGGTAGTTGCACGCAAAAAGGGGTTTATTTAACATGATTATAGCTATTATTTATGTTGTACTTCTCTTTATCATACTAGGCTCCATTTACTATTTCGGGAAAAATAAACCAAAAAAAGAAAAAAAAGTAGATACAGCCAATATTCAAATTGACGTTGAGAATAAACAAATAAGAAAAACAAGAGCCATTGAAGAAAATGAAGTTATCAGAGAAGCTGAAAGTCACTTTAGAACACTTGCTCTTAAAAATCCGTACTCTCCTCTTCCTTTCAAAATTTTAGCTGAATTTTACATAAATAACGGGCTCAAAGATGAAGCAATAAAAAAGTGCGACCAAATGATAACTTATCTTAATAAAGAACTCGACCTTGAGAAATTAGCTTCATTGATTGCCTTTTTGGAAAAAAACAGAAGACAAGATTTGTCAGAAAAAATAAAATCTCTTTATACCCCAAAAGGACAATAAATGAATTTATCTAACATAAATTCTAATCTCCCATTAGATGCAACTCTAAATAATGACACGTCATTCTTTAGCACTCCTCTAACCTCAAGAACTCAAAGAACTCAAAGCACTGCTGCCTCCAGCCAAATAAACACTAAATTCCAACCTTCCACAGACAGTGAAGTTTCAGAGGAACTGCTAAAACGAGTAGAATATAAGGCATCTCAGGATATTGCACAGGAAAAGACCCAGTCTCTTTCCCTACAAGAAGAACAAAGAATGCAAAAGATACAACAAAAAGAACTACTCATAAACTTACAAAAAACAAGTAAGACAACTGGCACATCTTACTCAAGAAACATGGATGAATCAGCAGTACTGAATGCTCAAAAGAAAGATATTGATAGCCAATCTACCAAAACCACAACAAACCAACGGATTCAGGTAAATGACTCCCTTGAGGATGAAATATATATTGATACAGCTGCAGAAAAATTTTTAAATTCTCAGAATAAAAAGAAAAGCAACGAACCAGAGAGTGCTTTAAAAGACTTTGAAGAACAACAAAGAAAAAAAGATGACGAGGAGAACCATAAAAGGAAACGAAATCTCTTCGACTTTGAAGATGATGAAATAGTAG
>JBAXBT010000188.1:0-3220 GCA_037141875.1 Candidatus Riflemargulisbacteria bacterium | reverse complement strand
TCTTAACTCTCTAAGTAACTCACCGGTGTTTCTCTTAAAGGTTTTCAAGTCAATAAAAGCTTCTATATTAATAACTAAGAAAGAATGACCAAGCTCTATTGGTGCTGGTTTGCCGTCTTTAACTCCAGAAAGTCCCCAAAGAAAATTCCCACTTTGTAAAGCGGATGAAAGTATTTCTACTACAGTAGCAAAACCATAACCTTTATAGCCTCCTGTTTCTTCGCCGATACCTCCGACGGGGACTAAGGCAGCTGAACCACTAACTAAATCTTTTAATATTTGAGCACTATCTGTCATGGTTTTCCCATCTCTTCCAATCACTAATCCTGGTGGTGTTGGTTGGCCTGTTCTTTCATAATATTCTATCTTTCCTCTTTGCGTTACAGATGTTGCGCAATCAAACACAAAAGGAAACTCTTCATCTGTTGGAATAGCAAAAGTCAGAGGATTTGTTCCTAACATGTTTTCAACACCAAAAGTAGGCGCGATAGAAGGTCTAGCGTTTGTTGTTACTTGACCAATCATCCCAGCCTCCGAAGCCATGGTCGCGTAGTAACCAGCTATCCCAAAATGAGTTGAGTTCCGTGCAACTACCATTCCTAGCCCATGTTGCTTTGCTTTCTTGATTGCCATTTCCATACATCTTTTTGCTATTACAAATCCCATACCATTATGACCATCCACAACTGCAGTTGTGGAAGTTTGACTAATTATCTCAAAATTAGTTTTAGTACTTAAAACGCCTGCCTTGTATCTATCATAATAAATTGGTTTTAATCTATTAATACCGTGTGAATCAATACCTCGCAAGTCTGATTCAATAAGAATATCTGAACAGGTTTTTGCTTCTGGCTTGGGAACGCCTATTTTTTTAAATACTTTAATCATGAAATCTGCTAAGAAATCAGCAGGTAAATAATATATTTTCTCGTTCATCTTAAATATTCTATATGCTGAAGCTTCTAGTGTCTAGATAACTAAAGAGCTTTTGGTTTGAAAAATTCTAAAGCAATCATCATACCTTCCATAACTGGGATAGCTCTTTCACATTTTCCAGAAGGGATGATTGTTGATATTTGATACGATGGCGAAAAGCTTATTAAATGACTCCTAATACCATAAAGATTATCTTCATCTAAAGGAATTGTTCCTAATAAATCTACACCAAACTTTACAGGATCATTAAAAACAGGTGAATCTATTGTCACATAATATCCACCGAAAGCATGATCATAATAATACGGAGTTATTGATTTAAGAAATGATAAACTCTCCTCCAAATCTTCTGGTTTTTCACCAGGGAAACCATACATCATCAGAACTATATTCACAATTCCTGCAGTGTAGGCTGCAATTACATTAGCTCTTGCAATTTCAGGTTTGATTGGTTTATTCATTGCTTTCAAAACATTAACACTTCCCGACTCAACGCCCCAAGTAATCCAGCTACAACCGCAGTTTGCAAGCTCAGTTAATAATTCAAGAGTAAATCCAACGTTTGGCATTGCCATAAACGCCCATTTTAATTGAGGATGGTATTCCTTAACCAATTTGGCTATCTGTTTCGCCTCAGGTATCATTATCATTTGATCGGACCAATAAATATAATTAATTTGATGTTGCCTTAGCCAAATCAATCTATTCTTTAGCGAATCCCAGTTTTTATTAGGATGATGTCCAAAATAACTCAAATGACCTGAACAAAAATTACATTTACTCCACGGACATCCTCTTTTTATAAGCAAACTAATAACTGGGACAGGAGTTAAATAGGAAGAAAAACTAAGGCCATCTGCCTTTGGCAAATAACTTAAATCTCTACACACATTATCATTAAAAGAAGTTTCAATAATTTCTTCCTTGTTTCTATAAACTGCATTCTCTATCTGACTCCACTGTTTTCCCTCAATTACTTGAACCCAACTTTCTTCGCTTTCTTTTAATAAAATCAAATCAATTGCTGGACATATAGAAAGAATCTCTTTCGGATCAAGATGATTAACTAATGAGCCACCAATAACAACAATTGTTTCAGGAGATTTATGTTTTATCCATGTGGCAAGTGCCAGCGTCATCCAAAACTGACTTACATCATTACGTTGATGATAAGTCAAAGATAGTCCTATAACTTGTGGTAGAGGCAGTAACTTATCAAGCTGAACTTGCATTAGATCTTCCCACAGATTCGTTTTATCAAACACATAATCTCTGGCTTCTTTAACAAATTTGTTTTGTATTTTTTGCCACTCATTAATAACACGACTAACAACTACAATATATTGTTCGTAGTCTTGATAAATATTTGAATCTTTTAATATAGGAACATCATGAGAAGAAGCAAAAAGTTGATTAAACAACTCAATATTCATATCTACCAATGGCAAGGAGAAAACTCCCCGTTCATACATATATCCCTGTAACTCAATCAACATTGATGGAATAAATGTTGGGTTTGCAAAAGGAGGAAAAACTAGACGAGAGGTTAACAAATTGTCATCTCACATTTGGAACAATCAAACTTAAGTTCAAAGGTATTCTTATCATCCTTTAGATATAATGGCTGGGCTAGTTCAATAGTTTTTAAGCACGTCTCCAATTCACGCAAAATACAATATCTTGTTCTCATAAGTGGAGCATCTTCCGAGTAGCCAAGTTCAACGACGTTCTTATCAATATTTAACAACTTCTCAGCCTTAAGATTGGCTACCAAAATATTCGGCACATTATTAATAGCAACGGTCTTTCTGGCTGTTCTTATTGGCTCCTGACCTTCTCTTGACTTAGTTAATTCTGCTAATAGTTCATTCCTAGACCGCTTTAATTCACTTAATGGTATAAAATACTGTTTTTTTAGATCTAAATTCACTTGCTCACATACAAACAAGGTATTTCCTAATTTACACAAAGTTTCTGTTATCCTCTCTTCATAATCTGGAGACGACTTCTCTATGAAATCTTTTAAAATATTTGTAGTTTTTAGATGGTTATTCTCACTATCTATTATTTCTAATTGATACTCTCCCTCTAATTCTTGTAAGGTAAAAACAACCTCTATCTTTCTAACCGTTTTACTTTTACTCAACCTATCAAGATATTTAGCATCATAGTTTCTATAAATCCTCGTGCCGATAGGTAATTCAATTTCTTTATTTGTGGTTATGCAACCTAATGCAAAGTTGTTTACAAAAAACCCTTGTTTATCATCTTCAGCTAAATAAAC
>JBAXBT010000187.1:0-3237 GCA_037141875.1 Candidatus Riflemargulisbacteria bacterium | reverse complement strand
CTCGGCAAGTCAAAAACCCTAATTGGGACAAAACAATAAGAAAGTCAATTCCTCTTTTGACAAATAAAAAACAGCCGATTTATACTGTTTATCGAAATATAAAGAAATCTATAAATACTGAAGAAGAGCTATTAGTATATTTCTTTTCTATATTAAACCACTTCAATTTAGAACATAATCTTTATCTGAATATTGACAAGTCTTATGAAATTATTAAAGGTTCAAAATTTGAATTACTCCAAAGAAATGGTTTGTTAAAACTGAGGAAAATAAAATATCGCTATTTCAATGATACTTTAAAAAAAATGTACCATTTGTGTGAAATATATTTCTCTCAAACTGATAATAGTAGCATCAGAAAAAGAAAAGAAGAATTTATATCTGTAAATAATTATAACCTTGTTTTTGAAGATATGGTTGATAAATTATTCTCTAATTCAATTGATGAAAAAAACACATCTAGTGGTATTTCATTGAAAAATTTAAAATATAATGAAGATGGTAAAATAATTGACCATATTTTTGATTATCAATCTATAATAGACACGAGCGATATTTTTTATATTGGTGATTCCAAATATTATAAATCTGACAACTATGCGGGAAAATTATCTAAATATAAACAATTTACTTATGCCAAGAACGTAATTCAGTACAATATTGACTTGTTAAACGAAGGCAAGTATTATAAAGAGAACCTAAGATATAGAGATAAATTAACTGAGGGATATAATATCACACCAAACTTCTTCATTTATGGATATATTAATGATTTTAAAGACTTTGATAATGATTATTTAATTGAAAAAGGTGATATCATTAAGTCATATCATTTTGAAGATCGACTTTTTGACCGTGACTCCTTATTTGTACACCAATACAAAATCAATTTTTTATTTGTTTTAAAATCATATTCCCGATTTGGAGTTGAAAGTATTGAAAAATTTAGAGATGTAACAAAACAACGTTTTAGATCAAACTTTATAGACTTTTTCAAGGACGAATCTAAATCTGAATTCAGACTTTACGAATATGAAAAAGAAGATATTGAGAAGTTTGTGGAAACTAATTTCCGCAAATTGAACGGCAAATGCTATAAAACAAATCAGAAAAGATTAATAATTGCCAAACACAGTAAAGACGAAAGTTTAAATGATTTATTGTTTGATTTAAGGAAATATGACTTTTGGGAAAATTAGTATAACTTCCTTAAGTGTACCTGTTTTATCACCCGTTGTTTTGCTTTATTTATTCCTCACACAGCAATTGCCAACAAAACAATGAAGATTATATTTCGTTGACCGATATGGCTGGTTATAAAGATAATTTGGAAGCTCGAATTGTTGTTTCAAACTGGATGAGTACTTACTTCAGGGTGGATTTTTCGGATCAAGTCAAAAAGTTTGGGGGGAATGATTATTTAAGCATAAATATTTGTTAGTCTAAAAAGAAAGAAGGGTATACTTCTAACACCTCTAAATTGTGATCTGAATGCTTTCACTTTGGCATTAAAAGATTCTGCAGAAGCATTTGTACTTCTGTTTTCAAAGAAGTTTAGAATGTATTGATAGTTATTCTGAATACTTCTGGATACTGTTCCAAATGTTTTAAATCGTGATTTTTCGACCTCATCATACCACTTGGCAAGTCTTGTAAGGGCAACTCCCTTGTCTTTAACGGTATGGTAAATTTCGCCTAACTTCATGGATAAATTGTAGGCTAACTCCAAGTCAGGATAGTAGTTAAAGAGAAGGTCAGCTCTTCTATATTGGGAAGGAGTCCATTTATTTTCACGCTTAAATAAAATATACCTACTTCGGGCCAATAATTGCTTACGTGTGTCCCCATTTTCTAATACATCGGGTACGTGTTTTTTCTTTATACTTTTTGCAAGTTCTATTTCCTTATTTTCCTGTTCAATAGCTTCCCACCTATATGCAATACGCATATCCTGCACCGCATCATACGCCAATTGTTGTACATGAAACCGATCGGTAACGATGGTTGCTTTAGGAAAACTCTTTCTTGCTATCTTCACCATAGTGGGAGACATATCCAGGGTTATCTCTCTTACCTTGAATCTTTTATTTTCCTTAATTGTGTTTAGTCTGTCGATGATTATAGTAGAATCCACACCTTTTATAATCGCAACAATTGCCCCTTTACGCCCCTTAGCTTCCTTATTTGTTATTATGGTGTATAGTTCTCCCTGGGACAGACTCGTTTCGTCTATGCTTAAAAAAGGTCCTATATTGTCTGGGAAAAGTAACCAATCAGAAGCATGATTTTTTTGATCCCAATCCATATAGTTACTTAAAAAACCCACGTATTGTTGTTCTAGTCTTTTCCCGTCAACGCAATAATATTTACCTAGACTGCGAGCACTTACTGGCTCAGTATCGAGATATACCTTTTAAAAAAGTTGCGAAGTCCTGTGTCATCCGCGTTCCTTTTGCCACCATTTCCCAGTGCCTAACTACATAATCACCACTATCTTTGTCAATCCACTTTCGACGTTGTACTATCAAATAAACAGCCTTTCCTCTTAATGGAAAGTCCTGAACTTTACTATCTTCATAGAATCCTTTAGACTCCAATCTGCGACCAATATATTCTTCTGGAATGATATTTTCTCTTGTAAATAGATTGTCGTATCAGCTGTATGTTTTTCTACTTTGGAAATTACAAAATAATCTAAAACACCATCTGGTAGTAATAAATCAAAACCATTTGACTGCATCTTTTTTTCTGCAAAACTAATAAATTATTTCATTCCCCCCAACTTTTTGACTTGATCCGATTTTTCAGCTGTTTGGGAGCAAGTAAACAACCCTGATTTAACCGTATGGGATTCCATACGGTTGGAAATAGTGAGGCATATTATTTTTAACACCTAACGGTGGGTGGAATTGACATCCAACAAAAAAAACCCAACACCTGATAATCAGTATATTGGGTTTATTAAATGTGATCCGGAAGAGATTCGAACTCTTGACCCACGCCTTAGAAGGGCGTTGCTCTATCCAGCTGAGCTACCAGACCATTGGCTTCAGAATTTTCTAAAGCGCTGCAAAAGTACCTATTTTTTCCTAAAGGTGCAACACTTTTTTCGAAATAAGCCGAAAAACAAGGATTATTTGACGAAAAATCGCTAATTTTGCATGCTAAAATAAAAACAGACTAATTTAACATTAATCATAAAGATGAAGGTATTAAAATTCGGCGGAACATCCGTAG
>JBAXBT010000186.1:0-3245 GCA_037141875.1 Candidatus Riflemargulisbacteria bacterium | reverse complement strand
TAAGCAACAAACAGATTGCTGATATATTACAGGAAGTAGAGAGAGCGTTAGTAATAGCCGACTCTGCTGAGCCCAAGAGTATAGATGAGATTAAACTTTACGGAATAAATATAATGGGAGCTACTAAAGGAAAAGGCTCAATCTCCCAAGGGATACAATACGTTCAAGACCAAAGGATTTCAGTTACTAAGAGAAGCGTTAACGTAATCAAGGAATATAGAAACTACCTTTGGAAAACTGATAGAGATGGACAAGTAACCAATGATACTGAAAGCGGATTTGACCACTCAATGGATGCTATAAGATATGCTTTTTCATCTTATAAGCCAACAGTAATTAATAACTTCGGCGGACAACGCCAATCAATGATTTAATATGAAACTAAAAGAACCAATATCACTAACTATCAAGAGGGAAGTCGAGGATTTTAAACAGGAATGTAAAATTGCTGATAATTATTCTTTTAATCAATACAACACCATTAGACGTATAAACTTATACTTGAATGACCAGTATATGCAACGTCAAGAAGATAACCTTATCTTTTGGAACATTTCAACTGCTCGTGTTGTTCACTTCGCAAAGAACATTGATTTAGACACAAAGGACTTACAGCCTATCGCTAAAGGTGACGCTAACTTTATGCAGGGTTGGATTTTAAAACTAAGATTTCAGAAATGGTGCAAAGATAACAAGTTGTCACTTACCTTAAATGACTTATCAGAAGGTATTGCATCTTATGGTTCAATAGTTTGGAAACTATATTACGATTATGAAACAAAAGAAAGCAAATTGGTCGAGGCTGATTTGCGTAACTTATATTTTAGCCCAACGGTTAAGTGCATCCGTAAGGCGAACGTTGTCGAATTGCACTATTTGTCAGAAATAGAAATTAGAGAGAAAGACGGTGCCTGGGATAACATTGAAGATGTCTTAAAGAACGCCATTAAAACTAATGGTGACACTAAAGCCGCCGAAGCCAACAGATACTCTAACAGAGAGATTTGGGAGCGTTGGGGTGGAGTTATCGACGAGAACAACAAAACCCATTATATGCACTACATTGGTGCTGGATATGGCGATAAAGAAGTAATTGCTTTTGAAGAAGAAGTTGATTGTGAAGATATGCCTTACTATGATTTTCATATCGGTCGCTATCGTGGTCGTTGGATGAGAGTTGGCGTTGTAGAACGATTATTTAAACTACAAGAACGGGCAAATGCCGTCGTAAACTAAAATGCCGAAGCAACTCAAATCGCATCTCTTTTATTGTTGAGAATTAATGACCCTAACAGCACTGGTAACGTCCTACAAGGGGCTATAAGCGGTCAAATCATTAACAGCGCAGACTTACAGCAGATTGGTATTAATAACACCGCATTTAACATCTTATTGGGAGAATTAGACAGAATTGAACGACAAGCAGATAAGCTTTGTTTAACCCCCGAAGTTATTACAGGTGATAGAATGCCATCAAATATTCCTTTCAGGTCTTTAGCTGGTCAAATGAACAGTGCTAAGAGTGCTTTTGCTTATATCAAACAATCAATCGGAGAAGAAATTGGTTTCTTATTAGAGGAAAAGTTATTCCCTAGTATTGTTAAGAACTGGAATCGTGGTGATATGATTGACATTATGGATGATTTGAAAGATATCAACATCTATGATGAACAAATGATTATTCAAAAGGAAATTGAATACATTACAACCGCCAATGAACAGGGAAAAGTTGTTTCAGATGAAGAATTAAAGCAAGTAGAAGAAGAATATAGAGCTAATTTACAAAAGACTGGTCGCACAATTGAAATCCCTAAGAAGTTCTTTAACTTCGAGTTTGGTATCTCGGTTGATGTTACTGGAGAATCAGTAGATAAGAGCCAACAGAACGACGCTTACTCAAATATCTTGCAATGGAAGATGCAGAATCCACAAATCGTTAACGACCCATTCTTCCGTCAATATTGTGAGAACAATGGAGTTACTCCTTTCCGTATGACACAAAAGGAAATTGCTCAACAACAAATGGGAGCACAGCAACAAGGAGCACAACCTGTTAAACCAGGCGAGCAAGCAAATCCACAAGCATTAGCATCAGCAATAAATTCATAATATGGAATTATCAAACCAAGAGAAACAAGCATTAATAGGAATTAAGGAAACAGCTGGATATGCTGTATTAATGTCTATGGTAGAGACAGAGGTAGCAAAGCTAAGACTACCTAAATTTGTAAGCAAAGATAAATCCTATAATGACATTGCTATTGAGTGTCTAGGTAAGGCTTACGCTGTTAAGAAGTTAGAGAAGATTTTTAAAACAATTGATTCCTTAAAAAATGAATCTCCCATTAAAAAGGAGTTATTCATATAGCGAGATTCGTATAGTGGCAGTATAACAGTTTCCAAAACTGTCTGCGGTGGTTCGATTCCATCATCTCGTGCGTGCAGGAAACACACTTAAAGTTTCCAACCGTGTCAGCATAAGACACTTAATAAAACCTATGTCAATCACAAATGAGTTCTTGGATACTCCTGAACAATCCGAAGAAGAAGTAGTTGAAGAAACTACAAACGAGGAAGTCGATACTGACGACCTTGACAGCTTAAGCAAGGAAGATTTAGCAGCTGCCTTGATTAAACTCGATGCTTCTAATAAGCAATTACACGCACGTGTAGCTAAAGCAGAAGCAAAAGCAAAAGAAGTTAAAACTGCTACAATTAATAAAACAAAAGAAAATGAGCCGATTAATGTTGAAGAACAAATCGACCTTAGATTTCTTCAAAGAGATGGTCTTTCAGATGAAGATATCAACCAATTAAAATTCATTCAAGCTGGTGCTCGAGCATTAGGTAAGAATATTACCTTGTTAGAAGCCCAGAACAATGAACTCTATAAGGCATATCAATCTGGCAAAGAGTTAGAAGTAAAGAGAGCTAAGGCTCAAATCAATTCTAATGGTGCTAGTGGCGGTTCTTCCGCTAAAGTTATGACTGACGAGGAGCATAAAGCTTTCGCAGCAGACAAAGCAGCACAATTACTTGGAGGATTAGGTAGATAATCTCAAATTAGTCCGTTCTTAAAAACAATATGTCTAATTTCCCAGTGGGAACAATGACTGGTGCAGGTGGTAACCTAGATGGTTTCATCAATGAAGTCTGGTCAAGCAAAATTTTAGATTTTGCAAAAGAAAAGAAACATTTTTCTATCTTTTTTACAGATAGAAGTGATGAATTAGCAGGTGGTGGTG
>JBAXBT010000185.1:0-3257 GCA_037141875.1 Candidatus Riflemargulisbacteria bacterium | reverse complement strand
CCCCCGATCAACCCACTCAATAGGGTATTCAGGCTTCGAGTAATTCGTAATCTGCGTAGGGGTGAGGGCGTAGTTGAATATCCTAACAAGGGAGATGGAGCCTGAGAAGTTTGTACCTGCTCCAGTACCTAGCATTATAGTATTTGATGAATAATCTTTTGTATCAGTTAATGGAGATGAAGTAAATGTTCCACATTTAAGGGTTCCAGTTGTTCCAGTTCGTGAATAAATTAAAGTTGATTCTACGTTTGCAGTTATAGTATATCCTGTTGAAAAATCACTCGCCAATGTTCCACAATAAATAAAACTATTATAAATAGACATCATAAAAGCATTATTATTAACACCCATTATAACGAAATATCCAGCTATTACTCGTGGATTAATCTTTATTATCACCGTAAAATCTCCTGTTCCAAACGCTGGTATAGTCGGTAACGTAGTATAACTACTCGTCCCATTATACACCACCTCTCGCCTGCCTCCGCCATTTCTCGAAATTACTGGATACGTTGCTGTGGCGGTTCCCAAAGTCCCGCTGACCTCATCCCTCGTTGGATTCCACTCACTTAAAGGAGCACGGAAGATTAATCCTTTAGATAATTCTGATATTTGTGTACTCATAGCTTTATATTTTTATTTCAATGTCTATTCCCATTCTTTTTGCTAATCCTTTTAGAAGACTTATTGTATTATTCAATGTATTTTTCAAATACAAAAATCCTATGAAGAGGAGACAGTTTAGGAATAGAGATAATATTAATAATGATGATTCCATATAGAGAGAGTGTTAGATTATGGGTTCGACAATTGGTATTTCTGTTGTTTCTGTTGTTTCTAATATAGGAACATCTGTTGTTGTTGTAGAGGTTGTTTCAGGAACAACAATATATTCCTTGTTAGCTAAATATTCTTGTTCCTTTGGAAGTGTAATGTTTATAAATTCTTTCATTTCTGCCTCTGCTTCCAAGAGAGCTTCGTTTGTTTCCTGAGCCATGTATTCCTTTACATCATTTAGAATATTAAGGCCATTGTTTGTTGCCCATGATAACATTGCTTTTAAGAATAAAGGAGATGCTCCTTCAATAATGAATACATTTGACAGTCCTCCAAATAGTTCATGGTCTATTTGTTTCAATGAGAATGCTTGTACATTGTTTACAGCTTCTAGCTGTAATTTTAGTTCTTTGTAGATTTCAATCTTGTTCATGATATTAGTTTTAAATTGTTTATTATGCGTTATTATATGAACATCTAGCTCCTGTTGTTAATGCTGCCCATGCTGTATTATCTGTTACTATAGGTATGATTGATGTATCTCTGTAGAGAGTTTCTTTTAAATTTTCACTCATCCATTCCTGTGTTCCTATACATATAGTGCTGTATGTTTTCCCATCATTTCCAGTGTATGTTCCTGTCTGTCCATGTGTGAGAGATGTGGAATCTTTCATTAATCTAATACAGTGACCTTGGTTGTCTGTTACAACTCCTTGATTAAAACCACTACTTCCATTATCTAGACTGGCTGAATCAACACCAAGAACATTATTAGAAGCACGTAAATATGATGATACCTTTAACTGAATAAAAGAACCATCAGAATCTCGATAACCAGTTCCTCTTGCATGGAATCCTAACTCATCAGTAGCCCCAGTATTAGGAGAATTCCAATATGTAGTTCCTGTAGTTTTAAGTTTTCCTCCATTAGATCCTATATAAGTCCTCAATGTTGCGAACTCTGCTACAGTGGGGACATGCCATCCACTCGCAGTAATATTAGCAGCATTTTGTATAGCATACCAATTATATAACGCTCCATAAGTATCAAAATTAGGATAAGTCAAACGAGGAATATAATTTAGTCTCATGTCCTTACAATTTTTAACTTACCTCTTAATAATGTAGGAGCACCACTGTATCCTGTTGATGTAACAAGAGAAACAGCATTTGTTAATGCTACAGCTTTAGCTCCTGTAGAAGAGGTTGTAGTGATGCTATTGGTAATTGTTATACTATCCATGTTTGTTACAGCTGTAGAGACTATTTTAATAGCTACACCTGTAAGAGTTCCTGTGTCTACTACCAATGTTACACTCACTATTGTATATGGAAAAGAAGCAGACATATCAAGAATATATGTTTGAGCAGTTCCTGCTGTCACATCTCTAAACTCAAAAGCTATATCTTCATATACAGGAGCAAGAATTGGAGAAAGGAATAGATTTTTACTCATAGTTTAGATTTTAAATATTGTAACTGTTCCTGGTTTAATATATATTCTGGAGAAAGAGCAGATGTATTGATTATATCTTCTAAAGAAGAATCTGTCCAAACCTCATCGTATGTATAACTTATCATTATTCTTCCAGATAGAGAGTCAGAGGACTCCTTCTTGGAGACATTAGTTCTAATTAATAAACCTCCTTGTAACTTCTCTAAAGGAATAGGAATTGTATCACTTTCTGATTTTCTTATTATGTTATTCATAATCTGTATGTATTTAAAAGAGGATTATTAATATTGTTTGACATAGATGTGTTAGTGAATATTTGTTTTATCTCTTTAGAGATGTATTTTCTTGTTAAATTTAAGCAATTTCCATATTTAAACCAACCATTGTAACTCATAATACCATTAATTATTTTGTACTTAGATAGTGTTCGATAGTTGAGTTTAATATTTTTAACAAGGGTAATAAATTTTAGTTTTATTGTTTTCCTAAGAAGCTTGAAGTTATGAAAGTTTCTATATCCCAAAAAATCTATTCCTCTGATAATAATTGGAAAGACTTGCCAGTTAGGTTTTAATTTCAACTTTCTAAATTTTAGAAGATATTGGTCAATGAACTTCTTTACTCTATGTAATACAAATTTACACTTATGTAGAATAACTGTATCATCGCAATATCTAAAATAACATTTGTGTTTAGCTTTTAATTTATGGTCTAACTCGCTAAGATATAAGTTTCCAAAATATTGGGAAAGATAATTGCCTATCGGTATGCCTTTAGTACTATCAATAATCTCATCCAATAAGTAGAGTAAATTGTTGTCTTTGATTTTCTTTCTAATTACCTCTTTTAAAATATCATTATCTATCGAAGGGTAATACTTAGAAATATCCATTTTTAAACAATATACAGTGTTTTCCTTGTCTCTTAATGCTTTTGTCAATCTTCTAACGCCATCGTGTATTCCTCTCCCTTTAATTGATGAGAATGTATCCCTGATTAAAGAATTCTTCCAAATCTTTTCTGT
>JBAXBT010000184.1:0-3261 GCA_037141875.1 Candidatus Riflemargulisbacteria bacterium | reverse complement strand
GTGGTTTGGGCATGAGCAGATACGGTTATCAACAAACACACTAAAATGGTGTAAATGAGGACTTTAAACTGTTGCATTCTGTGTAACTAATTAAGGTAGAACATGAAAATATAGCTTCAAAACGGGAAATTCCGCAAGTTATTGCATCAACTGGTCAAAGATCAGCCTGTTTTTCAACAAATACAGGCTTTTAAACGACCTGAATTAGGCGATATCAAAATTCCAGAAGTATCCCTAGAACGATACAACACGATTATCCCCAAATCAGAAAGGAAAGAACAATGAATAAAACCAATGCCAGTCTTGAATTAATGTTAAAGGAATTGAAATTAGGGTCATTCGTTAAAAACTATCAGGATTTTGCAGCACAAGCTGGAAAAGGGAATTTGCCCTATGAGGAGTTCCTAAGGACTTTGGTTGCAGAAGAACTTGCCCAACGTATAAAGAACAAGATTAGACGATTAATCGCTGGTGCTAACTTTCCACCGCTCAAAACCTTAGCAGAATTTCAATTTGAAGATACGCCTGATCTGAACAATCAATCGATTATTCAGCTAGCGGATTGCCACTATATTGAACAGGCTCGTAATATTTGTTTTCTGGGTCAAGCTGGAGTTGGCAAATCACATTTGGCTATGGCATTGGGCTATGAGGCTTGTAAACGAAAATATCCAACGATATTTATATCAGCAGCAAAATTGGTTAATGAACTCATAGAAGCTAAAAAAGGATTGATATTGTCTAAGGTTCAGAAGAAATATACTCATTTCAAATTGATCATTATCGATGAACTTGGCTATATTCCCTTTTCAAAAGATGGAGCCCAGCATCTTTTCCAGTTTTTTGCGGATTGTTATGAGAAACAATCAATCATTGTTACCACTAATCTGGAATTTTCAAAATGGACTGAATTTCTCGGTGATCCAGTGATGACGTCAGCGTTACTGGATCGCTTTACCCACCACTGTGATATATTTCCAATCAATGCGGAGAGCTACTGATTTAAGAATCGAGGCAAATCTTAGGCGTAATTCACGCTGATTTTGTCTAAATGATGATCCAGTTAGCAGATGAAATCCTCTTAGGCCAGATACATCATAAATAATCGGTATGTCCTGAAGCCCGCTCAATAAAAGGGATTTTCGATCAATTGATACTCTTGCCATTCATGAATCCGATTTTTGGTGAAATTTTCTGATTTTCCGTACGACAATTTATGTAGAAATAACCATTAGGAAGAAATACCATGCTTTTTAAAATTGTTGCGTTAACTATTGAAGAAATTGCGAATGACCTATTCAAAGGTTTAAATGCTGGTCAAAAAGGAATTCTTGTGCCGATAATGCGTCTCATGCTTCCTGTAACACAAGCTGTACTATTAACACCTCAACCAGTTGAAACTGTTGAAATCCAACAACCAACTATTAATTGGCATGGTGTGCAATTCAATCGTATTCCTGCTGCCAATCGAGCAATGGTTGGTGGTTTCGCCGAATCCGACAACCCAATTCATCTTGTTACATGGTCTTCTTTTTATATGACGGAAACTCCCGTAACTCAAGCAAGTTATAAAGCAATAATGGGAAATAATCCTTCCAATTTTAATGGAGATAGGAATCCCGTAGAAACAGTAACATGGCATAATGCCGTAGAATACGCTAAACAATTATCCATGCTATCTGATGATATTTCTAATGAAGTCAAAGCAGCAATAGGCAATTTAAACACGATTGACTATATGAAGTATGCCTTGGCTCATCCTGAAGTAAAATTATTTCGACTTCCTACTGAATCAGAATGGGAATTTGCTGCTAGAGGACAAGCAAACGGTTCTACTGAGAATTACCCTTGGGGAAATACAATAAATGACGTTGACTCCTATGCACAGACATCAAAAAATAGAGAATTATCAGGCACTCAACCAGTTGGCTTACTGAAACCTAATGGTTTTGGATTAAAAGATATGATTGGTAATGTTTGGGAATGGACTGCCAGTGTATATGGATCAGACACTTTCAAAGCTTGCGAACACTATGATAATCACACAGGTATTGAAGGATGGGGCTCTCGTGTTCTTCGTGGCGGTTCTTGGTACGACGGTGACGACAGGCACTTGCAGTCTGCTTATCGGCACATCAACGACCCTGGTGACGGGAGCGACTATGTCGGCTTCCGTCTCGTCAGAACAAATCCGTAACACTTTACCCTTTTATGCTTTTACCCTTTACGCAGGTTATGCACTGCATAACCTGCGTTCGTAATTTTTTTGAAAGGTCAAATTTTCCATGAAGCAAGAACTAACGAACCTCACCCACGGAAGCTATAAGTGTATTTTAATGAAGTGAGTAAGCGCAGGGACTAGCGGATTGTATTTCAGTTCCACTTAATGAGCTTCGCTTTAGTGGCTGACCACTAAAGCGATAGCTAAGAGTGACCTTAACGTAGAAGAAATCTAAAAGTTTACTTTTAAAAAGAAATAGATTCCCGCCTTCTGGCTTTGCCTAAAGGCTACGCCAAGACAAGACGCGGGAATGACGTGATAAGTAAGTGCAACTAACAAAAAATAAGTTTATAAAGAGTATGCCTTTAGTTCTTTTTGTAAAGCTTTTGCATCTGTGCCACAGAGAACACTTAAACTATCCCAAAAGTCCTTTTGATGACCAGGGTATTTGAGATGGTTAAGCTCATGCAAGATAACATACTCCATAAGATGTTCAGGAAGAATTGCTAACTTAATAGATAAGTTAATATTCTTTTTTGAGGAGCAACTCCCCCAACGAGTTGAAGTATCTCTTAAAAATACTCGATTATAATTGAAACCGTGTTTTTCTGCTAAAAACTCTAGCTTATCAGGCAGTAATTTTTTAGCATTTTTTCTAAGTTCTTTTTTATCTAGTGGTTCAATATCAGATTTTTTTTCATTTAGTAATTTAATGTTTGACTTTAGCCACTCAAAATTATCTTTGACAGTTTTCTCAGCAGCCTTAAATCCAAAAAATGGAGGAAATGTCACTAATACATGCTCAGGTTTAATAGAAATCCTTATTTTTCTATTTATTTTACTTTTTCTATAAATAATTTTTCCAATATCATCTATTGATATGATTTTTTCTTTTTCAAACATTAGATAAACAAATTAGTATCAGCACTTTCCGCAGCACCAAGATAAGTTGCCACACCACCAATCTCTACTCCATCTATCAGTTCTTCAGGCTTGAATCCCATTAGATCATCGACATCTGACAAGCCATTATTGTTACT
>JBAXBT010000183.1:0-3281 GCA_037141875.1 Candidatus Riflemargulisbacteria bacterium | reverse complement strand
TATTAGAGCTGGAAAAGAAAAGTCTAATCCAAGTTACTAGAGATGAAATGAAAGCGCCTGACTTTTCAGATCGAAACGCAAATGTCTATAGAATGATGGTTATTTAGTATCAAACGGAATTCAAATTAGAAAAAAAAGAATTGCACGTTCTGAAAAACGCACCTCTACTTAAAAAATGCTTATTCGCTAGATATACCAAAGGGTCCACCAAAAGTCGCTGACAGCCAAGTAGCATCTGGGCTACAGCAACACTACTAGCTGACTTTGAAACTTATAGTCTCTTACGAAGTTAGTATCGTCCTTTTCTATACAGAATTCGTTTTTCCAAATCATATCTTGATTAAGGGTATTTTTTACAGCAATAACTCCTCTGTAGAAATATTGTCCGTTTTTATAAATTGAAGCAAATGCTGACAAATCCATTCCAGAAGAAAGAGGCATAATTACCTCAAAAATTCCACCAATAGCTTTCTCATTTTTACTGCTCTGGCCTAGTAAAACAAGTAATCCACTTTTAAATTTCATGTCCCATAGTTCAGTACTTGCTTCACCAGTAAAAACAGTATGATCATAGGTTCCACTATCATGTAAATTCGTATAAAAACTTCCTCTCAGCTCGATCACATTTTTAAAAAGAGTTCTAACGTATGCTCCAAAAGCTTTTTTTGATTGCTTAGTACTTTCCGCCCAATCATTAGCTCCATTCAGCACATACAATCTTATATCATGATTTTTTCCTGTGTTATATAGCTCAACTCCTGTCTCAATATTCGGAAGGACTGGATTATTAGCAGTTTCCCAATTTATATCCCAAAATATAGGTCCAGAAATAAAACTACTAGTATCTTGGTTTTTATCTCTTTCCATTGTTTCTACACTAAATCTACCAAGCCTCATCTGAAGTGGCAAAGAAGTCTCTGTGTCTAAAAATAATTGCTTAATTATCTGTGAGCCAGTACTACCTGGCGAAATATTTGTCTGCAAAAAAACTTTATATGAACGATTAAGCGGAAAATTGTATATCAAATTCAGATTATTTACCTGAAAGGTACCAGTTCCAGCATAAACCTCTTGAGACCACATATATCTATAATCAAGAAACCCTTCAATTTCACCTCTACCAATGTTTGTATTGCTCCAACCAATGGAAAGACTAATTAAAATACAAGTAAGTAATATTTTTTTCATATAAACCCCCATTTGCTTACGCAAAAAAATCAATCACTAAATATCAAATATCTAAATAAATCTTATCTCTTTTTTAATTTATTTGGCATTATTAGATTTATTTGTCATTTGAGCTTTGGCGTTTGTCATTTCTTTTCATCCTTTAATTGCGTTAATAACCTCTTCTATATTAGTAAAACTGTTTTGCCTTTTATTAGTAAGGTCCTTAAGAGTAATAGTTTTATTCTCAAGTTCCTCCTCACCAAGAATAATAGCGAACTTTGCTTTGAATAGTAAGCCTTGTTTAATTCCATCACCTATAGAATTCCTTTTAAAATAATACTCACACTTGATATCATTCTTTCGTAACGTATTCATTATTTGAAAAACTTTATTTTGAGCTTCTGTTTCTATCCCTATACAGAAGACATCAATATCTAAATCCGTTTCAGGTAAAATATTAAGTTGTTCAAGAACCATAATTAATCTATCAAGCCCAATAGCGAAACCAAACGCAGGCGTCTTCCTCCCGCCGAGTTCACTTATCAAGTTGTCGTATCTTCCTCCACCGCAAATTGCGTTCTGGGCTCCAAGTAATGAAGAACGAATTTCAAAAACTGTTTTCGTATAATAGTCTAAGCCTCGCACCAAATTAGGATCAACAACATAAGGGATATTATTTTCATCAAGTTGATCAAGAACTGTAATAAAGTGATCGTTACATTCTTTACATAACGCTTTAGACATTGAAGGCATTCCCATAAAATATGTTTGGCACTTAGGTTCTTTACAGTCCAAAATTCTAAGTGGGTTATTTTCATATCTGTTTTGGCAGTCAGGACAAAGATCATTTACAATACTTCCTACAAATTCTTTCAACTGCTCTCTAATCACCGGCCTACAAACGTCACATCCGACTGAATTAATTGCTATTTCGGCGTTTCCAATGCCAAGACTAGCCAAAGCATGAATACCCATCAGCATCGTCTCTACGTCCACCAATGGAGATATTGAGCCTATTGCTTCAACTCCAATTTGGTAAAACTGACGATAACGACCTGTTTGTGGCCTTTCGTATCTAAACATTGGCCCAACATAAGTAAGCTTAGTAACTTGTTGTTTCTGAAACTCAGATAAATGCTCTAAGTATGCTCTTACAATAGAAGCAGTACCTTCTGGTCTAAGAGTAAGTAATCTGTCTCCCTTATCCTTAAAGGTATACATTTCCTTTTCTACTATATCTGTAGTTTCTCCAACTGCTCTTTCAAAGAGACCTGAAGACTCAAAAATAGGAGTAGTTATCTCTTGATAGTTAAATAACTTAAAAATGTGTAGTATTTTATCAACAGTCTTTCGAAAGATAACGCTTTCAACCGGAAGAAGGTCTCTAGTTCCTCTAGGACTGTTATACTTCATGATTTTTTTATTTTATTGTATTCGTTATAGTCAACATCAGGAAGCTTGTTCCTAACCATAGACCACCATGCTTTTGCAAACATAATTGTAGTTTTTATGCTTCCACCTTCTTTAAACCTTCTGGCAGAAGAGGATACCTTTAGTGTCGGAACAAACTTAACTTTACCTAACTTGCTGATTCTTTTGCCTAATTCGATATCCGGTGACATTTTTTTGAATTTAGGGTCATAGCCTCCAGCTTTTTCATAAGCTTTCTTTCTCATCAGGAAATTGAACCCACTGGTATTATGTAAACCAAATAAAATAGAGATATACAGAAATGCAGTGTAACCAATCAGGTTGAAGAAATTGCTTATCTTAGAACCATCATAAGTATCACAAGTTCCATAAACAATAACTACTTTATCATCTTTGAAATTTTTCATGGCCTTTTCTGCCCAATTTTTTGGATAAAAGGTATCAGCATCACAGAAAGCAATAACCTCACCCGTTGCTTCTTTTGCACCACGAAGTACAGCGTGAATGTATCCTTGATTGGTTTCTAGAAAGACATTTTTAATATATTTCTTAGCTATCTCAGAAGTTTTGTCTTTGCTATTATTATCAATAACGATAATCTCTAAATCTTTATACGTTTGAGATGTATGACCTTCCAGTGTTTTCGCGATGGATTTTTCTTTAATATATGCCTGAACAAT
>JBAXBT010000182.1:0-3297 GCA_037141875.1 Candidatus Riflemargulisbacteria bacterium | reverse complement strand
CATTATTAACGCTAACTACGCACCAATCAATTAATCCATATTTATCAAGTATTTGCGAATTTATGAGGTTTTGAGATCTTTGTAAGTTTGCCCATTTTGGGTCAAGGCTACTTAATACATTCGACGTGTAGGAGTATGAGTAAGAAGGGTTCCATAGAAATACTGTTTGATTACCTTTTACAGTATAAAAAGGGCTATCGAATATTTTTGCAGTTGTATCATTTACTCCGCACAAAGGTATTGTTAATTCGCCTATTTCTTTGGTTTCATACTCGAAGAAATCTTGAGAAGCAATGGCTGCTTCAGCTGTTCTTCCAGCAAGAGCTAGGGTTGTAATTCTAAATACGTCTGCATCAGCAGCAGATGTTTTATCGTTTTTGATCCAGCCTTGCAAGGTTGTTTCTTGACCGTTTATTGTGAGTTTTGGGAAGTAAGATTGTCCTCCGTTTATAATATTTGTAAGTAGCGATTTTTGTTCAGTTGTTAGTCTAGAGGTTATTCCTTGTTCGGCTAATTGAAATCCAGCATACCATTGACCTTCGGTATGAATTTGTCCGTTATAGTCGGGGTGAACGTATTTAACTAATGTGCCTATTGCCGTTGGGTCTACAGTATTAGCTAGAACGTAAAATTGTGCATTTGTTTCAGCAAAATGGTCTCTGTTGTTATTAGTTAGAGTGTTCTTTGTGTCAATAAGATTATTTAGTCCGTTGGAAGTAAGTGGTAGTGAAGATAATTTTGAGTAGTCTATAATTGGATTACCATTAAGGCTAATGGAGGTTAGTCCTGTTAAATTTTCTATTCCATCTAAAGTAGTTATCCCAAGATTGTCTAAGTTAAGGGAAGTTATACTTGCTAAGTTGGTGGTGTTTAGTGATGTAGTATTTGATGGTAGTGATGCCCAGATGGCATCTTCCAGTTTTGGATCGGTTATTAGTGGTGATCTGTCTACTTGTACAAGTAATCGGAAGAAACAAGTAGGTTTATTAGTAGTATCAATAGGATATTTTTGGATTATACCATTTGCAGGCACTCTAGTTTCCTCTATTGTTTGCCAATTGTTACTAGCAAGGTTAGTTGAAGATTGAATAACAAGTTCACTGCCAGGTGAGTTAGCAGAGTAGGTTAACCCAAAGGTTGGTGATCGTCCGATGGATAGTGAGTTGGTTCCAGTTGGTATTGCCATATATAATTATCGAAATTTTTTGTATTTATTCCCAAAAATGTTAGGTTAGTTGCACTACCATGGCTTATTTAGAAAGGAATTTCTAATCTTTCTTTCAATAAGGGGTTATTAATCGTTTCACTCTTAGGATAGCCTCTAAGCTCAAACTGCACTTTCGTTTGTTTTCACTAAGAGGAGCTATAGCGCACCCCTTCGTAAAACTCACTACCTTAAATTTGGGAAATTTTTTCATCACCCTGTGAGCTCTATTTATGTTCCATTCCAAGGGTTCAACCTGCGGGAGCATTGCGACTCTATCTTTTTCTTAAATAGCTTAATTAAATGATTGCAAAATTTCTACAATTTAAGTCGTTCAAACATTACTCAGGGGTAATTTTTTTAATTAAAAACATGTCCCGGAGCATCCTGTGTAGCTCCGCTTAGTGAAGTATGAACTTAGCGGCTACCCCCGAAGGGTACGAATATAAAATCGCAGATATTTCGACGTTATTTATCGGTGCTAAATAAGAAAAACATAGCAAGGCAATGCTCCTGCATGTTACGTGTTCTATTATGAAATCTGCAGTGGCTCACAAGGTGACTAGAAATATCCCAGAGTTTAATGAAGTGAGTTTGCGCAGGGACTAGCGGATTGTTAAGGTCGGCGATGAGACCTTAACATAAAGAAATTTAAAAGTTCGCTTTTAATAGAATTTTAAAGCAAATAAATTTCCGTTTTCGTAGGAATTATAATAAAAAATAGGATATATAAGGGGCGCGAGCCCCTTATTAAAGAAAGCCTTTAGGCTTTCTCAATATACGTTTTAACTAGGTCGCCGATTTCTTTAGTTGAATAACCCATTTTCCCTGCGTTCATGCTTTCCATTTTTAGGATGGTATCCATAACTGCTTCTTCAACAACAGTAGCAGATTTCTTTTCACCAATATAGTCTAATAACATCTGTGCTGCCATGATAGCTGCAATAGGGTTAATAACTCCCATTCCAGTGTACTTTGGAGCACTTCCTCCGATTGGTTCGAACATAGAAGAGCCTTCAGGGTTGATGTTCCCACCAGCCGCAACTCCCATTCCACCTTGAATCATTGCCCCAAGGTCAGTAATGATGTCGCCGAACATGTTGTCTGTAACAAGCACATCAAACCATTCTGGGTTTTTAACAAACCACATAGTTGTTGCATCAACGTGAGCATAGTCAGCTGTAATCCCAGGATATTCTGTTGCTACTTCATTAAAAGCTCTTTGCCATAAGTCAAAAGCAAAAGTTAGTACGTTGGTTTTACCAACTAGTGTTACTTTTTTTCTTCCTTTAGTTTTGGCATATTCAAATGCGTATCTTATACATCTCTCAACACCTTTTCTGGTGTTAATAGATTCTTGGATTGCTACTTCATCCGGCGTTCCTTTTTTAAGAAAACCACCGCCACCAACATATAGGCCTTCAGTGTTTTCTCTTATTACAACAAAGTCGATATCCTTAGGTCCTTTATTTTTGATAGGAGTTTCAATGCCTTCATAAAGTTTCACAGGACGAAGATTGATGTATTGGTCTAAGGAGAATCTAAGTTTAAGAAGTATACCTTTTTCTAAGATTCCTGGCTTAACATCAGGATGACCAATAGCTCCTAGAAATATTGCTTTGAATTTTCTTAATTCTTCAACTTCTTCGTCATCAAGGATTTTGCCTGTTTTTAAATATCTTTCTCCGCCAAAGTCGAATTGTGTATAGTTTAGTTTAAATCCGAATTTTTCTGAGGCGGCATTTAATATTTTAATGCCCTCTGCAATAACTTCTGGTCCAGTTCCGTCTCCTGGAATAATTGCTATATCATAAACTTTCATATTAATACCTCCTGGTTAGTCTTTGAGGAATAAATAATAGTTTAAAATATAAGGAATATCAAGCAGTAAAGGTTAGTTTTTATTGAATTTTTGTCTTAGTTTGTTAATATTATTTTTTTGTTTATCTTTTCTTAATGCTTTTTCAAGTGCAGGATTTATTCTGTTTGTATCTTTTATTTCATTTATTTTTTTAATGTTTTGATGTCTTTCCATATTTATTGTTAAGTGTTGGTCTATTCCTTTACTTCTGCCTAGATGTTTTGTAGTAGAA
>JBAXBT010000181.1:0-3314 GCA_037141875.1 Candidatus Riflemargulisbacteria bacterium | reverse complement strand
ATTTTGGTTTTTATTGAGGTGCACCCCTCAACATAAGAAGCTAAGGCATAATTCAAATTACCGTTCCACATCTTTAGTAATTCCTTCATCATCTTAGCTTGAGCTCTAACTCCTTGCTCAACATCATGGGGCTCCGATATATTATAGGCAGGAAAATTAGAAGGCATCATCTGCCCTAATCCTCTTGCTCCTGAAGAAGAAACAGCATATCTGTCAAATCCAGACTCAGCTGCCATTTGAGCAGTAAGCAAAAGTGGGTCAACCTTGTATTCAGTACCAAATTTAACAGTTGCTTCAGCTATGGAAAGAACATCTGTAAGCTCCAAATTCTTATTATAGTCCATTATATATGCAACTATCTTCTGATAAACATCAGCTGAAACTATCTGATAGCTTGTATCATAAGGCAGGTACTGATCATAAGACATATCTCGCATTTGAATAACTTCTTGATCTGGACAACTTGCCTGAGACATATTAGTAGCTGAAGGATTTATGTTATTAAAAATTGTAAATATACTAACAAAAATTATTAAAATTGTGGGCCAAGTCATTACTTGTTATGCTCCTTTAATTTTTTCTGTAAGAAAAACAACCAATTCCTTTTCTGTCATTTCAACCTTTGGTTCACCATTTCTAAAACTAAGTTCAACGATACCTTCTATTGCTCTTTTACCAACAATAATACGATAAGGAGCTCCTATTAGGTCTGCATCATTCATCTTTACCCCTAGTCGCTCATCTCTATCATCATATAAAACATCTATACCTTTTAAACAGAGGTCATTATAAATAGAATCAGACAACTGAACCTGTTCTTCCTTATTAAGATTAACTGGTAACACAATCACCTCGAAAGGAGCAATACTAATAGGCCAAAGAGGACCATTGTCATCATGATGTTGTTCAATAGCTGCCATTGCAGTTCTTCCCACACCTACTCCATAACATCCCATAATAAATGGTTTTACCTTTCCTTGCTGATCTAAAAAAGTTGCATTCATAGCCTCAGAATATTTTGTTCCAAGCTTAAAAATATGACCAACTTCGATACCACGCTCTTTCTTTAATGTACCTTTTGAACAGAACAAACAATCATCACCTTCTTTAACAGTCTTTACATCAACTAACAAGCTTTCTTCTATCTCAAAATCTCTTCCAATGTTCGCATTTTTAAAGTGATAATCTTTTTCATTAGCACCTACAACAACATTAGTCATGCCTTGTACTGAATCATCTATAATTACATTATACTCACCTTTTTTAGTGCAAAACCCCATAAACCCAGGAACAGCATTAAATACCTGAACTATCTCTTCTTCCGTAGCTGGCTCAAGGCCTAGAGCATCTAGTTTATTAGCTAGCTTAACCTCATTAACTTCATAATCACCTCTGATAAATACCATAACGTATTTAGTCAGAACTTTCTCAGGAGCAATTTCCTTATCATACTTATATGCAACAGCCTTTATTGTTTTATCAACACCTACTCCTAGAAATTCTGCAACATCTTCAATAGCTTTAATATCAGGAGTACGGACCTTTTCTTTACCTAAAACAGGTTCAGATTTATTCGTCACCTTGGTACTTGCTTTCTCAATATTCGCAGCATGGTCACAATCAGTACAATAAAGAATTTCATCTTCACCTGTTTCAGCAACTATCATAAATTCCTGAGAGGAGTTACCACCTATAGCACCAGAGTCTGCACTAACTACTCGATAATCTAATCCACATCTTGAGAAAATATTAGTATAAGCCTCGTGCATATCCTTATAGGTTATATCCAAACTCTGCTCGTCTGCATGAAAACTATAAGCATCTTTCATAGAAAACTCTCTAGCTCTCATTAGTCCGAATCTAGGCCTTATTTCATCTCGAAACTTGTTTTGAATCTGATAAAAGTTAATAGGCAATTGTTTATAACTTTTCAAATCATCACTTACTAAATCAACAATTACTTCTTCATGTGTAGGACCATAACAATATTCACGTCCTGACCTATCCTTTATCCTTAATAGTTCTTTGCCATACTTAAACCATCTTCCACTCTTTTGCCATAACTCAGCGGGAACCATTGATGGCATTAACACCTCTATTGCATCTTTTTTATTCATTTCTTCTCTGATTATCTTTTCTACTTTACGGATAACCCTAAGACCTAAAGGAAGATAATCGTAGATGCCTATTGCTATCTTTTTAATGTACCCACCACGCAAAGCAATGGCTTGACTAGGAATCTCTGCATCTGCAGGATTCTCCCTAAACGTAGGGATATAATAATTACTATATTTCATATTTACTCCTTAAGCAAATTCAGCTTACCACCAGCAAGTAATTGCTCAATTTCCCTATCGGAAAATGCTGCAATAAGTTCATACTTCTCACTGGAAGAACTTTTCATTATCACGATCTCATGCTTTATCTGTTCTCTAATATCTTCAAAAGAAAAAACTTCATCTGCCTGTATCTTATCATAGTCACTTTCTTGTTTAAAAACTAAAGGTATTATTCCGAAGTTAATGAGGTTTGCACGATGGATGCGCTCTATCGACTTTACAACCACTGCCTTTACTCCTAGGTACATTGGGCATATAGCAGCATGTTCTCTAGAAGAACCTTGTCCATAGCTAGGTCCTGTAACAATTAAATTGCCATATCCCTCTGCCTTATTTGCCTTACATTTTTCTGCAAACTTTGGTTCAACATCGTTAAAAACTGCCTGTGAATACTTATCAATATTTGAACGAAACTTCAGAAAACGACCAGCTGGCATAATATGATCAGTTGTTATCTTATCTCCAACCTTAACAACAACTTTTAATTTGATGCTATTAGGAAGAACTTCACTTATCGGCGGAGGACCTATGTTGGGACCTTTAAGTATCTTAACTTTATCCCTTTCCTTTACTCCTAAAGGTTTAATCACTAAAGAATTATTCACTAAGAAATCTTTTGGTTGTTCAAAATCAATCTTTTCTTTGAAGATCTTAGTTGGATCAGTGATTTTACCAGTAAGTGCACTGGCTACTGCTGTTTCTGGACTAACTAAATATATCCCTGCACTATTTGTTCCACTTCTTCCATACGGATTTGATCCGTAGTAGAACAGTATAAACTCAAGAGAATTTTGCTCGCACCACTGACATCATTTGAATTGAGCAATGGTGAGTTCAATGCATCTTCAATGGCTTTAGTGATACGGTTTTCGCCCGAAGCATAACCAGTATTCATTATCGCCACATTACCATCTTTCATAATGCTATACACGTCAGCAAAGTCAGTATTTATATAGCCCGGTACGGTAATAATTT
>JBAXBT010000180.1:0-3395 GCA_037141875.1 Candidatus Riflemargulisbacteria bacterium | reverse complement strand
GAATACGATTCTAGATATCCGGGCAATGATCCAGTGTATATAGACATCCCAAAGGACGAGCTTCCTCATTGCGAGAATCTTCAGATGACAATAGATAGAGTTGTCCCGTATTACAAAGATATTATTTGTCCTCAAATTACTAATAATAAGAAGGTAATAATTTCTGCACATGGAAATAGTTTAAGAGCTTTAGTTAAAGTTCTCGATAATATGACTGATGATGAAGTGATGGATTTAAATATACCTACAGGAATACCTCTAGTATATGAATTAGACGAATGTTTGCAAGTAATCAGGAAGCATTACATATAAATGCGTATACACTCCTGGAATGTTAATGGAATTAGATCTATTATTAGTAAAGGTTTTGCTGAATATTTATCTGATTTCAGCCCAGACATATTATGTATACAAGAGACAAAAGCTTTTTCTGAACAAGTGGATTTTGACTTTAAGGCATTTGGATATATATATACTTATTGGAATAGTGCAGAAAAAAGTGGCTATTCCGGGACAGCTATATTTTCGAAAATTGAACCCTTTGAGGTTTATTATGGTATTGGTATACAAAAACATGACTTAGAAGGTAGAGTAATAACAATTAATCTCCCGTCATATTATTTGGTAAATGTGTATACTCCAAATTCTAAGAGAGAATTATTAAGATTACCCTATAGACAAAAAGAATGGGATAAAGATTTTCTGCAATATATTGTAAATTTAAATATGATTAAACCTGTTATTGTTTGTGGTGATTTAAATGTCGCACCAGAAGCTATTGATCTTAAAAATCCATCAACTAATAAAAGAAACTCAGGATATACTGATGAAGAAAGAGAAGGGTTTCATAATTATTTGCAATCTAATTTTGTTGATGCCTTTCGTATGCTTTATCCTGAAATCGTAAAGTATACATGGTGGAGCTATATGGCAAATGCAAGACAAAAAAATATAGGTTGGCGTATAGATCATTTTTTAGTAAACAATAGTATACTCGATAGGATTATTGATGTTTGTATACATAATCAAGTATTAGGTTCTGATCATTGTCCAATAGAATTGGTGCTGAATGATGACTGATATATTCTCTGCTTCTATCGAAGATGATCCTAGAAAACCATTAGCATTTAGATTGTGTCCAAAATCTCTTAATGAATTTGTAGGTCAAGATCATATTATTGGTGAAGGTAAATTATTAAGCAAAATAATAGATGCTGATAGAGTAGGGGCTCTTATATTTTTTGGTCCACCTGGAACAGGCAAAACTAGTTTAGCAAAGATTATAGCGAATAGGACAGAATCAAAATTTGTAGAACTTAATGCTGTTGAAAGTAAAGTGTCTGATATAAGAAATGTTATTGAAGAAGCTAAAAAGGACTTTTCTTATTATAGAAAAAAGACAATACTTTTTGTAGATGAAATACACAGATTTAATAAAAGCCAACAGGACGTTTTATTAAAAGATTTAGAAAGTGGTATTATCCAATTTATAGGAGCTACAACTGCTAATCCTTTGTATAGTTTGAATTCAGCTTTGGTTTCCAGAAGCAAACTTTTTGAATTTAAGCCATTAACTTACATGGATATAAAAAAGGCAGTTGAGAGAGCAATAAAGGTTGATATACTATTATCAAATTGGGAAATAAGAATTGACAGGGATATCTTGAAAAAGTTTATTTTTAGTTGTGATGGAGATCTACGACAAGTTCTTAATAATCTAGAACTTATGGTATTAAGCAAAAAAGCTGAATTTGGGTCAATTATCGAGCTAAATGAAGAAGATATAAATCAAGTGACATTGCATAAGGTTCTACATTATGATGAAAATGAACACTATGACTTAATATCTGCTTTTATAAAATCTATGAGGGCTGGTAATGAAGATGACGCTGTATACTACCTTGCAAGAATGCTTTTATCAGGTGAGGACCCAAGGTTTATTGCAAGAAGAATGATTATCTTCGCCTCCGAAGATGTGGGACTAGCAGATCCTGTTGCGTTGCAAATAGCTACTGATGTATACAATGCAGCTGAGGTTATTGGAATGCCCGAAGTTGAGATTAATTTAGGACACGCATGTTGCTATTTAAGCCGCGCTCCAAAAAGCAGAGAATCATATATGAAAATTAAAGAATCAATGCAAAGAGTTAAAGATAAGCCTAATGATGTAGTACCTGGACATTTACGTAATTGGAAAATTAATTAGATGAAGTTGCATTATTTGCAACATGAAGAATTTGAAGATCTTGGCTGTATACGCAGTTGGGCTGAGAGCAAGAATGCACATATTTCTAGCACTAAATTATTTTTAAATGAACAATTCCCTGAAGTTTTAGATTTTGATTTTTTAATTATTTTGGGTGGTTCGATGAATGTATACGAGGATAATATCTACCCTTGGTTAGCCAAAGAGAAGGTGTTTATTAATGATGTTATAAATAAAGACATTTCTGTTTTAGGTATATGTTTAGGAGCACAAATTTTATCTATTGTTTTAGGTGGAGAGGTGACTAGGAATAAGTATACGGAGATAGGATGGTTCCCCGTACATATAGCATCTATTGGTGTAAATATTCATTTGTCATCAATATTCAGTAATAGTTTGGATGTTTTTCATTGGCATGGAGATACATTTACTATTCCCATAAATGCTATAAAAATATTTTCCAGTGATGGATGTTCGAATCAAGGATTTATTTACAAAGAGAACGTTATTGCGCTTCAATTTCATTTAGAAACTGATAGAAATTCGGTTAAATTACTTTGCAAGAATTGTGCTGATGAAATTGTTGCAGGTAAATATATACAAGATGTAAACACGATAACTAAACTTTCTAGTATTTATATTAACAACGCAAACAATGTAATGTTCACGTTGTTAAATTATCTAGTTTCAAAGCAATAATGACTCTCCGGTCATTTCAATTGGTTTTTCTATTTTAAGTATATCAAGTAAAGTTGGAACTATATCGGCAAGCTTACCTTCTTTTTTTAGGGACATCTGCTCATTACTAATAACAACCATTGGAACCTTATTCATTGAATGGGCAGTCATTACCGAACCGTCTTGTTCTATCATATGGTCAGCGTTTCCGTGATCTGCAGTAACGATAACAAGTCCGTTTTTTTTCTGAATAGCTGAAACTACTTTTCCTATACATAAGTCAACTGTTTCTACTGCTTTAATCGCTGCAGGGATAACACCAGTGTGTCCAACCATGTCCATATTAGCGAAATTTAGGACAATAACATCATATTTATCGCTTTCTATAGCAGCTAGTAGTTTGTCTGTTACTTCATATGCTGACATTTCAGGTTTTCTATCATAATAGCCATCAACTTCTTTTGGAGATGGAACAAGAATACTATCTTGTCCAGTAAATACTTTTTCTGAA
>JBAXBT010000179.1:0-3407 GCA_037141875.1 Candidatus Riflemargulisbacteria bacterium | reverse complement strand
GTATTACAGATCTGAGGCTCTTTGCTGTCTTTTGAGCCTGAGCCACCACATTTAGCACATTTCTCTAGTCTTCTGACTGAAAGAAGCTTGTCCACGCCTTTGGCTGCTTCTTCTAGTGTTATTGTAATATCTACTCTAAGGTCTTCTCCTTTTGATCTTACAGAACCTCTACCTGAAGACGATCCTCGTGAACCTCCAAAAATATCGCCAAACCCTTCAAAGCCCTCAAACATATCACCAAAATTACTAAATATATCACCAAACCCATTAAATCCAGCGCCGCCCCCAAAGCTAGAACCATCCACTGAACCAAATTGATCAAACTGTCTTTTTTTATTCGGATCACCCAATACTTGATACGCTTCGTTTATTTCCTTAAACTTACTATCCCGGTCGGTTCCTTTATAAACATCTGGATGATACTTCATCGCGGCCTTACGAAAGGCACTCTTAATATCAGCCTCAGAAGCATCTTTATTTATCCCAAGTATCTGATAGTAATCCTTATTCGACATTCATTATCTCCTTATTTGCTCATAAATAGTTTCCCCGGCAAAAGCCGGGGAACACTTAACACATTACTTTTCTTCGTACTCTGCGTCAACAACGTTTCCGTCATCTTCTTTTTTCGGCTGCTCTGGCTCTGCTTGACCTTCTGTTGTATCGCCTTGAGCTGGTTGTTCTTGCTGATACATCTGCGTGCTTACTTCATAAACTACTTGTTGAAGTGCTTCAGTCTTTTGTTTAATAACATCAGTATCTGTTCCCTTTAAAGCTTCTTCTACAGCACTTGCAGCATCTTCAATCTTTTGCTTAAGATCAGCATTTATCTTATCTTTTGCATCAACTACTAGCTTCTTAGACTGATGAACTAAACTATCGGCACCATTTCTTACCTCAATTTCTTCCATCTTCTTCTTGTCTTCTTCGGCATGTTCTTCTGCTTCTTTTTGCATTTTTGCAATCTCATCTTTGCTAAGACCTGAGGAATTTGTAATAGTAACCTTCTGTCGCTTACCAGTACCTTTATCTACTGCCTTAACATTAACAATACCGTTTGCATCAATATCAAAAGTTACCTCTATCTGAGGGATTCCTCTTGGCGCTGGCGGTATCCCATCTAAATGAAATCTCCCTAAAGTTCTGTTGTCTTTAGCCATTGGTCTTTCGCCTTGTAATACATGCACCTCAACACTTGGTTGACTGTCTGCAGCTGTACTGAAAACTTGGCTCTTAGAAACTGGAATTGTTGTATTCTTATCTATTATCTTAGTAAAAACTGAACCCATTGTCTCAATCCCTAAAGAAAGCGGGGTAACATCCAATAAAACGATATCTTTTACGTCTCCAGACAAAACTCCGCCCTGAATAGAAGCACCTAACGCTACACATTCATCTGGGTTTACTCCCTTGTTTGGTTCCATACCAAAAAACGCTTTAACCTTTTCCTGAATCACTGGTGTCCTTGTCGTACCACCTACTAAGATGACTTCATCAATTTCTTTAATTGTAATGCCTGCATCCTTTAGCGCTGTCTTACATGGCTCAATGCTTCTTTCTACATACTTTTCAATCATTTGTTCAAATTTAGCTCTAGTCAACGTAATATTCAAATGCTTTGGACCATTTTGATCAGCAGTAATAAATGGAAGATTAATATCAGTAGAAAGAGTAGAAGAAAGTTCTATCTTAGCCTTCTCTGCTGCTTCCTTTAATCTTTGAATTGCCATGGTGTCCTTGGAAAGATCAACTCCATTGTCTTTTTTGAACTCTGTTACCAACCAATCCATTATAGTTTGGTCAATATTGTCTCCACCTAAATGGGTATCGCCATTAGTAGAAAGAACTTCAAAAACTCCATCACCTAATTCCAAAATAGAGATATCAAAAGTACCTCCACCAAAATCGTATACAGCTATCTTCTGGCTTCCTTTCCCTTTATCAAGGCCATAAGCAAGCGCTGCAGCTGTAGGTTCATTAATAATCCTAAGAACATCAAGCCCAGCAATCATTCCAGCATCTTTCGTTGCCTGTCTTTGGCTATCATTAAAATAAGCAGGAACTGTAATTACAGCTTGCTTAACTTCTTCTCCAAGATACGCCTCAGCATCTGTCTTAATCTTTTTAAGAATCATTGCTGATATTTCTGGTGGGCTGTAATGCTTGCCACTGATATCAATTGCTGCATCGCCATTCTTACCTAAAGAAACTTTATAAGGCACCATCTTTTCTTCTTCTTTTACTTCACTTTCTTTTCTACCCATAAACCTCTTTATGGAAAAGATTGTGTTGAAAGGATTAGTAACCGCTTGTCTCTTTGCTACTTGTCCTACTAATCTTTCACCATCTTTAGCAAAAGCTACTATTGAAGGCGTTGTTCTTCCTCCTTCAGCATTCGTTATAACGACTGGCTTATCGCCTTCCATTACTGCAAAACATGAATTTGTTGTTCCTAAGTCTATTCCTATTATCTTTGCCATTTTATTGCTCCTTTCGAAATTATTACTCAGCTACTACAACCATTGATGGTCTTAGTAATCTGTCATGTAACTTGTAACCTTTTTGATACTCTTTTATAACTTTACCGCTTTCATCTGTCTCAGACTTTTCTTGAGATATAGCTTGATGAAAGTTAGGATCAAATACTTTTCCGATGGCCTCTATCTCTGTTACCCCGCTCTTGCCCAAAAGATCCTGAAATTGTTTGAAAATCAAACTAAAGCCTTCAAAAACTTTTTGTTGTTCTTCTGGAATATTATTTGGGTGCAGAGCCATATTTAGGCTATCAATAATAGGGATTAGTTCCTTTATAAATTTCTCTAAAGAATATTTAATAAAGTCCTCTTTATCCTTTTCCATTCTACGCCTAAAGTTCTCAAATTCTGCTCTTTTTCTAAGGAATTGCTCCTGGGTATCTTTGTTTACGCGCTCAAGTTCTGCAATTTTATCCTGCATATCTTCAACAATCTTTTTAGCTTTTAACTTTGAACCCTTGTCATGCTTATCCGTTTTCGAATGCTTATCTTCGCCTACTATCCGGCTATCAACATCAACAAAAACTGGCTCAAGCTCTTGCTCTTCTTGCTCAACGTTAACCTGTTCTTCTTCAACCAAATTCTTCACCTCCTCCAATATATTAAATACATATTTTTTTCACCTTATCATCCAGGCTCTTAATAACATTATTAATCTGTGCAAAAACATTGCCATACTTCATTCTTGTCGGACCAATTACTCCGATTCCAACTACATCTTTTTCTCCAATTGTTACCTTGCCTGCAACAAAGGAAGTATCTTCCAAGCCAATATTCTTATTCTCTTTACCGATTACTGCTTTGATATCACCATTATTTTCTAGAACCATATCAGAGAAAAGCTTTACAACCTTTGATTCATCTTCCAGTACA
>JBAXBT010000178.1:0-3448 GCA_037141875.1 Candidatus Riflemargulisbacteria bacterium | reverse complement strand
ATGGGATGTTCTAGCTACAAACCTTTTGCAAGGCACAAATAATCTATATGTTAGAGTTGCTGACCGTGCAAATAATGTAGTAACAACTAATATGCTTTTTAAAATAAAGTATGACAATGTATCTCCCGATATAGACGCCGCGCAGATCAACGTAGCATCAATAAATGCAGTTTTTATTGGAGTCGATAATTGGGATAAATATTTAAGTGCAATTACAGTAAATTTTAGAGACAATACGTCTTTACTTAAGGAGGTTGGGTATAAGGTAGTTAACTCAGCCAATCCAGCTGGGGTTACGAGTGTAATAAGTACAAACATTAATGCTATTTCATATAATCAGCCTTTTGCTGTTACTTGGAATTTAGCTAATGGTGGGATTAATCATGTATTTGTTATAGTTACAGATAATGCTAATAACCGTTCAGAGCAGTATCTTTTCAGGATAAAAAGAGATGTTGGCTCTCCTAGTATAGACGTGACAACGAGTGTGTCTAGCGAACAGCAAGGGACATGGTATAGAACTAGTCAGCCTTGGTTAGACAATATAAGTGTGACCCTTAATGATGACGAGTCTGGTTTGGGAAGTTTTGGATATGTAGTTATAAGTATTAACGGCAGGTGCACCTATGATGTTAATTTAGATCTTAAGGGTGTTCTGACTCCTACCACTCAGATTTTTAGTGTACAGTTTGAGAATATTTTTAATGAGACAAGGAGCACAATTAATGTTTGGGCAAAGGATACAGTAGGAATGGTTTCTACAAGCTTTTTGTATGTTTTTCAGAAAGACATTACAGCGCCAAGAGTTTCTGTGAACGGGAGCTTAACTGCTAATAAGTATATAAAGTGGCTAAAAGATGACGGTGCCTATCAAAATGCTGCAAACTTTGGACCGAATGCTTCTTTAAGTATTGTTATTTATGATCCAGCAAGTAAGGTGATTTCTTTAAGTTATTGTGTGCAGGTTGGGAATGCTGGGAGTATCAGTTGGAATTCAATTAGCTTAGCTGGAAGTGTTTTAACTTATAACCAAGGAGTTTCAATCCCTTGGTTGAATTTAAAAGAGGGTAGCAATAAAATATGGATAAATGCTATAGATATGGCAGGAAATACTCTAAGTGAATTAACAGCTTGTACAATTAATAAAGATACAATTAGTCCTAGTTGTAATGCTAGCAGTCATTATTTGTTTTATCTCAATACTCACCCTTGGATTAATTCCTCAAACCAATTGCCAGCTCCATTTATCAATATTTCATTTTCTGATAGTGGCGGCTCAGGGTTAAAGAGCGCAAAATATAAATTAATTCTTAATGGCGTAACCCAAAATATTAGTTACAATATTTTCACCCCTACACTTCCTACCGCAACTGTTACTAATACAACTAATACAGGATGGAGAATCGATTGGAGTGTTTTAACTGATGGTGTTAATGAGATGTTATTAATTATGGAGGATCATGCTGGGAATATAATTACTTCAGATAGGGTTGTTTATGTTAATAGGGATTCCATTGCTCCTACGGCGAGTACAATTGGTTTTCCTAGTCAAAATATTTGGTATAATGTATCACAGAATTGGATAGAAAATGTTAATATTAGTTTCAGAGATATGGGAGGTGCAAAACTTCAATCAGTGTGGCATACAATATCTAATGATAGAACAAACCAAGAAATTCCAATTGCACTGAACATAGATTCTACAAATTATAACACTCCTTGGAAGGTAGAATTTTATTATCCACAAGGAGACTATTTGCCGTTACAGAATGGAATAAATTATATTTCTTATAAAGTTATTGATAACGCTACTAATTCGACTAACTATTCCAATGTGTTTAAGGTTAAGAAAGATGTGATGAGGCCATCTTTTAACAATCTTGAATTAAATGATTTTACTCGTTGGTATAATGCATCACAGAATTGGATGAGTAGTATCAATGTAGACTTCTTCGATCAACATTCTGGACTTGCAACGATATCTTTTATTGTATCAAATTCCATGGGAGCTATAGAATACCGAATAACAAAATGTGTTACCAAACAAGTCTATGCTTATACTAACAATTGGAAGATTAGTTGGGACAGTGTTCTTACAAATGGCCTGAATGAGGTGTTTGCTAGTTTTAGTGACTATGCAAAAAATACTCAGAATAGTGGGTTGTTATTTACAATCAAGAAGGATATAGTGCCTCCATGGATTATTAACAACCAAGAGAGTGACTTTGTTTCTTGGTATAGAACAACTCCTGATTGGTTTAATGCAATTAATATAAGTTTTTATGATGCTGGTTCCAGTGACATAAAAGAAGTATCGTATAACATTATTCATCGGGATTCGTCAGTTTCTTCACGTGTTATTGTTAATGGGACGCCTGGTTCCACTTATGTGACGCCTTGGACACTTTATTGGGCAGATTTACAGGAAGGAATAAATACAGTACAAGTTGCAGTTATTGATTATGCTGACAACTATGTCTCAACAGCTGCCTTTGTGGTAAAAAAAGATTCATTTGCTCCGACAATGAATGACATTCTTCCAATAACCACAACTAGCAAGAATATTTGGTATGCAAGTACACCTAATTGGGCCACAAATTTAAATATTGACTTTGGAGATAATCGTTCTGGAGATTCTGGAATGAAATTGGTTAGTTACATTGTTACAAACAATGGCTATTATTACAAAAACTCCTTTTATAATAATAGCGCGAGTACAACAAAAAACTTTGTTAATAATTGGGCTATTCTTTGGGGTGACTTAAGGGAAGGCACTAATAATATTAGCTTGGAAGCAGTCGATAGTGCCACTAATAATTTCACTACAAATAATTATCTAAAGATAAAGAAAGATATTAGTGATCCATACTTGATAATAAGTGACAACTATCAAGCTATCTTTAGTGGTTGGTTTAAGGCAGATAATCCACCTATAGAGTTTCTGAATCATATTTCTATAAACTTTATCGACACATATTCTGGGTTAAAATCAGCAACATATATTATTTCAAACAATTATTCTATTAAAAATACCACCGTTATTTTAAGTAGTAATATTGGTGGAGCAGCTTTGTATCAACAACCTTGGAGCATATCTTGGAATACTCTATCGAATGGTGCTAATGAGGTGTATGTGGTGTTGGTTGATTCTGTGGACCATATTGTGACATATAAGCCTTTTTCGGTCATGAAGGATACGGAAATGCCTACGATAACAGAGAATATTACTAAATCGTCATTTACTAGTTGGCTGAATATGAATAAGCCAGGATTGTTTAATGCAATAGCTGTTACGGTGAATGATTTAGGTGGAAGTGGTATTGACAAGGTAGAGTGGAAAGTTTCAGTTAATAGAAGATATATTTCAACTCAGGAGCAGGCTGGTGGCGGACTGAATAGTAAGTTATTCATTCTGAACCTTTATGATAACTGGTCATTGGTGACAGAT
>JBAXBT010000177.1:0-3472 GCA_037141875.1 Candidatus Riflemargulisbacteria bacterium | reverse complement strand
CTATAAGAGCTTTTTTGCAATCCAATATACCACAATCTGTTTTTGCTCTTAATAACTGTATTTCCTGCATTGTTACTACTACTGTCATTATCAACAACCTCCGATAATTTAAATTACTACTTCATCATCTTCAACAACAAGAAAATCTTCTACTTCTAGTTTAATATCTACAATCTTTTCTTTTATTGTATCTTCAGCTACTGCACCTTTTACAAAAACTTCTTCTACTTCTTGAGTTATGGCATCTTCTGCACTAAGTCTTGATTTTTTGCCTTCAATAATTGCATTAGCTACTATGCTAACTAATAACTTAATAGTTCTGATTGCATCATCATTTGCAGGTATTGGATGATTTACTAAATCTGGATCACAATTAGTGTCAACAACTCCTACAATTGGCATCTTTAAAACATTTGCCTCATGAACTGCAATTTCTTCTTTTTTTGTATCAACAATGAAAATAATATCTGGCAACTGTTTCATATCCTTAATACCATCAAAATGGTAATGAAGCTTACTAAGTTTTTTATTAAGTACTGATTGTTCTTTAGTAACAAAAGCGTCAAATAAACCTGATACTTTCCAGCTTTCTATTTCTTCCATTCTTTTGATAGATTTTTTAATTGTCTCAAAATTAGTTAGCATTCCTCCTAACCATCTGTTAGAAATATAAGGCATCTCACATCGCTTAGCTTCTTCTTCAATTGCTGCTTGAGCTTGCTTTTTTGTTCCAACGAATAAAACAGTAGCCCCTTTAGACACTTCATCTTTTATATAATCATATGCTTTGTTTATATACCCTAGGGTTTTCTGTAAATCGATTACGTGGATATCATTCCTTGAAGTATAAATATAAGGAGCCATCTTAGGGTTCCATCTTCTTGTCTGGTGACCGAAATGAACACCTGTTTCCAAAAGTTGTCTCATTGTTACAACTCTTTCAGAAATACTTGTTTTAAGCTGTTCTTTATGTGGCCTTGGCTTCTTTATCTCTTTATCTTCTGTTGCAGTAACTTCTGCCTTTTCTGCTATTTTTTCTTCTGACATTATTTGCTCCTTTTGTTTTTCTTCTACTTGGTCAGAACATAACAACCCTAAGGTCACTCGTTATCTTCCATTAAAACCAAAGTATGTATATTACGGAAAAATCCGCTTGAATAGTTTATCACATGAGAAATTATTAGCCAACAGCTATATAGCTAAATTAATCAACTGTGGAAAGAACATCGCTGAAATAAAAAAGTAAAGACTAGCAACGATTAACCCTATGCCAATCCAAAAAGAAGCCAGGCTGACAGACGACTCTCCTTCTGTCAAATTAACCAACATTGTCCCTATTCCTATCGATATCAATGTTAGTAAACCTATGATGATAATCATATGCCTATCTTTGCTCTATGAGATAACTTTTTTTACCAAAGTAACTGTCGTTCCGTTCACAGAAGTATCGTAATCGACATGATCCATTAAACTTCTCATAAAAACAATCCCTAGTCCTAGTCCTATTTTCTCTGGATCATCTTCTTTTGTCTTTACGTCTGCATCTATATCAAATCCTTTTCCAGAGTCTGATATTTTAATTTCTAATTTGTCTTCAAAAATACTAAAAACGATTTCAATATCGCCAGGAGAATCACCATAGGCATATTGCACTGCGTTGGTACATGCTTCCGAAACGGCTATTTTAATATCCTCAATATCTTCATGCGTAAACTTCATTCTATTAGCGATCCCTGAGGCTGTTAACCTTACGACCCCTACATAATCAGACAAGCTTGGGATTGTTAATTTAATATTAGTCATTAGCGTCTCCCCCCTACTTAGTTAAACTAGTAATTGCATCTGATTCACTATCAAAAATTTTAAAATTTGCTGAAATTAAGCCAGAAACATCAAATATTTTCTTAATCTGTGGCGTAGCGTTAATTATATTAATAAACCCATCGTTTATTTTCTTTATCTGATTAGCGCCATTTGCTATAACGCCTAACCCTGTACTATCGATGTATCTTATCTTGTCTAAATTTACAATAAGATCCTTAGCGTTAGGATACGTCTCAAAAACATATTGCAAAGCATCGCTTAGTTTTGGATACGTATAAACATCTATTTCACCTTCTAAATCAATAACTGGAATACTATTGTTTTCTCTAATGGATACATTTAGATCTAAAACCATGTTGCCACCTCTCGCCTATATTTTTAACTTTATTAACATCTTACCAAAATATAACTTATTTGTTTATACTCTAGCAATTAAATTACATAATTTCCACTAATTCTACATCAAATATTAAATTTTTACCTGCAAGATCTGAATTAGCATCTAACAAAACTTCATTTTCAGTTATCTTAATCACCGTTATTGGTATCATTATGCCATGCTCTGAGGGCATTTGCAGCTTCATTCCTAACTCAAACTCAAGATCTTCTGGTAGTTGCTCTTTCAGAAAAGAAACCACTAAGTCTTCCCTATAATCTCCATAAGCTTTTTCGAAGGGAATAAAAATCTCTTTCTTGTCTCCAACGCTCATCCCTAAAACTCCCTCATCAAAACCTTGGATAACCTGACCAGCTCCTACCTTAAAGCCTAAATTTTCTCTACCTTCTGATGTATCGAAAACAGAACCATCCTCAAGTTTTCCCGTATAATGAACTCTAATGTTATCATTGACCTTTACACTCATATCCTTCTCTCCTCTCAAGATATGAATATAATAATACCATACACTTAAAAAAAGTTATTTAGTATCTGAGTATATATAACTTTAGAACTTGGAAATACTACATATTTGCAAAAAGTTCAGCCATTTGACGGATATTTTCTGCTGGCGCTATAGCCTCTGGCCGAAAACTTGCACCATGCCCTTCAAATCCAGGCGGAGCAGCTCCTCCAACCCCTTGCATTGCAAACATTTCTTTGGCATCTTCATATCCCAAATCTGATGAAGCAGGCATAGAAAAATTAAAGCCACCTGAACTTGCACCTTGAGCTGAGATATCTGAAGAAATCGAAAGGTCGCCTAACCCTGCTAACTCATTGATCATTGGAGAAGAATATTGAACAGCTCCTTTGTCTGACGGATAAAAGGATGTAGGCAACGAACGAAGGCCATCGTTCTCTGATTTGGGCATTGATACTTGAGAATCTATATTCCTTGTATCGTTCATCCCTAATGAAATACTTCCTATTGATATTCCTTCACTCATGCCCTTACCCTCCTTACCTAACACTGATATAACGTTATATGGTTATAGCTTTTTGTATGTATTATTTCTGGTGTAAGCCGCTTTTTGAGAACATCTAAAAAGTCTTACGATATATTATTATGTACACCAAAGTAATATCTTTATTGCCAGCTGCAAAAACGAGCGCTAAGAAATCTATATTCCCAGCTTTTGCTGGTCTAGCCAACTTAATATTTAAAAGCAAAGAATCACTTTTTATTCCTGGAGCCAATCATTGCATGTT
>JBAXBT010000176.1:0-3485 GCA_037141875.1 Candidatus Riflemargulisbacteria bacterium | reverse complement strand
TTTTGATTTCTAATTGAGATAGATAGTCTCGTAATAGTATCTTAAAACAGCCTGAAATATTGATAGCATATTTATCTCTAAGGACGTTGATGGCATCATTTTCTTCTTCACTTAAAACTATATTTATCTGATATCTCTTGTTTTTCATATTTCTCCTTTACTATATTGTTCTATAAAAATATAAATAATCCTCTAAGTATTTGTATAAATCTTGTATAATGAGTAAAAGGAGATAACGCATGAAAAAAGAAAAAACTCATATAACTATAATTCTTGATAAAAGTGGATCTATGGGATCTTGTTTAAATGATACTATTGGAGGGTTTAATACGTTCCTTAAGGCACAGAGGGAATTAGAAGGAACAGCCACAATGACATTAGTTCAGTTTAATGGACATTATGATGTTATTTCTGATATGGCACCTTTATCGGATACCGGGGAATTAACCAATAAAAACTATGTTCCTAATGGAGGAACGGCTCTTCTAGATGCTATTGGTAGGACTATTAATAACGTCGAAAGCAAAATTAATGATATGGCTAAGAAGTCTAGGCCCGAAAAAGTAATCTTCGTTATTATTACTGATGGCGAGGAAAACGAAAGCGTAGAGTTCACTAAAGATCAAATAATGCAGATGATTAACGCCCATAGAGATGAACAGAAATGGGAATTCGTTTTTATAGGGGCTAATCAAGATGCGATTCAGGCGGGTGGTGATATTGGGGTTAGAGCCAAGAGTACCCTATCTTATGAAGCTTCTTCTGCTGGAACCTCTACTATGTATACTTGTTTGACTAAGAGTATGTCTACGTATCGTTCAGCCAGTAGAAGCGTTGATGAGTCCTTAAAGATGGGATTCTTTTCCAACGAAGAAGATGAAAAATAATTAGAAATAATAGAAGGGCATATAATATTATCAACTGAAATAGTGTTATATGCCCTCAATAATAGAAAAACTATTTACCAAGTCCCAAGCAGAGGCAATACAACAACTTTGGGAAGATAAAAGATCTAGGCTTCTATTGGAACAAGAAATAGGGAAGAAGCTATTAGACACTGATAGGGTAATAGAAGACCTGCCCTTAACCCAATTAATGCTTATAACCTGACATACTCCCACGGTTAAAACACGTGGGGTTCTTGGTTAAACAGCAATCGCTTCCGATTGCTGGGTTTCCAAATGTGGGGTATCAGTGCTCCCCTCCGCTATATCCCTGTCTATAGCGGATTGATCATTACCTTCAGTGTTTTTACATCTAAACTCAAATGCGGCGATATTAAACGCCGCATTTGAATCCGCATGATCAACATGACCACAATGTGGACATGAAAATTTCTTTTGTTTCCTAATTCCTATTTGCTTGCAACGGCTACACATCTGCGATGTGTATGCAGGCTCAATATAAATTACTGGTATTCCACATATTTTGGATTTATATTCTATCATACTCTGTAGCTGATAGAATTCCCAAGTATTTATGGAAGACTTGAAACTCTCTCCTGTCTTATTAATTTTAACCTTATTTTTTCCTGATTTTCTTATTCCCCCTAATTTCTCTAGTTTTATACCACAATTATTTGCAATTGCTAATTTTATAATTTTGTTAGAAACTTTATGGTTTATGTCTCTAATTATATTTTTCTCTCTGTGTCTAATCTTCTTTAGTATCTTCTTTGCGTTTGCCTTTTGCAAACGCATTCTGATCTTCTTGTATTTTCTGTGAATATGAAACGCTTGTTTTCCTAGTTTATAGACTTTTCCCGTTGTCGGAATCCCGACAACGGCACAATGCCCCGTAGTATTTCTATCAACTCCTAGATAATCTTTTACTTTGACTTGGGGTTTATCTTGAATTTCTACAGAAACATAAGCATACTTATTATCAAGTTCAATTTGGTTGACTTTAACGAATTCTTTGTTAAAGTTATAGTTCAGCTCAAGTTTAAGGCAAGGAATTTTGATTAACTTATTTTCTAGTAGTCTAATGCTTTGGGCGGGAATTGTTAGTTTTACAGAACTAATTTTCTTTAGTTTTTTATTACCTGAATATTTCTTTAGTATTTGATTAGAGATAGAAGAAGGGAGATTTAGATATTTCACATCTTTAGAAGAACGAGAATGGGTTCGCAAGGCAAATTTAGCAATTTGCCTTGCTTTCTTTAGTTCTTCACTAAAATTTCTATTATGTTTTATTTTGAAGGTTAGAATAGAACTCATGATTAGTTTTCTCTATTATTTTTAAATATTCTCTAATTAATGTCTTGAATAAACCTGAGACATTAATATTTTGACGCATTAATGCGTCAATGATCTCTCTATCATCATCCGTTAGATGAATATTAAATTCTAGTCTTTTGTTTTTCATATCTATCTTATTCTATATATTATACAGAATTCCTTTTTTTATTTTAATATTTTTTAGGTTAAACTAGTGCTCCTAGTGTTCGCTTTCATCCCACGACTAAAGGCGCTTCGCAAGGCTACGCTTCGTGGGCTTTCCCGCTCACTATCGTAAAGTCTTTAAAACCTGCTTATGATCATGCTCTTTACACACAATAACAAAACTACTAGAACTACTATTACTAACAAAACCATTACGTATTTTCATATTTAACTCCTCCATGCTTCTTCGTGAGTGGAACATGGCATTTTACCAATCACTTTGCTAATTTTTTCCTCTACGTCTTTTCTTAATTCATCCCCCGTTTCATTACCGCCGATACTCTTCCAAGATCTGCCAACGAATACAATATCATAATCACAAGGAGCACGAATATACATGCCATTATCAAATACTACTTCTAATAATTCTATAATATCTATGTCATCAAAAACAACAGGAACAGGACGGCGAAGATCATCCATCCAAGCCAATGCCTCTTTAACACCATCAAAATCCCATTTAGCAACCCAATCTCTAAGTTTATTGAAAGATTCGGGGGATTCATTTTTGATTTTTTTAAGGATTTCTAAATAATCCTTATCCAATGCTACACCATAAATACAAAAACTACTAGAACTTGAGTTACTAACAAAACCATTACGTATTTTCATTATTTATTCACTCCATTCAAAGGAAACGTTTTTGATATTACCCATTTCACACAATTTTTTAGCTAATTTCTCTACGTCCTGTTCTGCACCATATTCTATACTCTGAATTAGAATGACGTATTTCTTCATGGCGGCGTAGTTTTTTATATTATCCTGTTGCCATTCAGAAATTTCAGAACAATACTGTTTAATATATGTCTCTGAACTCTTCTTAATCAACTCTTCTTCACTAAGACTATTGTTTTGCTGAAGAATTACAAAACTAGAGCTACTACTGTTTGACACGAACCCATTACGTATTTTCATATTTTCTCCTTATCAACCGCTCCAAGCTTCTTCGTATGTATCAAATGTAACCTTGCCTAACGCTTTACTAATTGATTTTTCTATATTCTTTTTGAACTCGCCACCTGTTTCGTCATCCCCAAT
>JBAXBT010000175.1:0-3489 GCA_037141875.1 Candidatus Riflemargulisbacteria bacterium | reverse complement strand
ATCATTCTGGTTCTCTTCCTAGAATCCTTGAAATCTGTCCTAACGCAAAAATATATTCTTCTGTAGCAGGAGTACAAGGACTAAAGGAACATTACAAAAAAGACTGGAACTTTACGCCAGTCAAAACAGGAGACACTCTTTCTTTAGGCAAAAAAACTGTAAAATTTTTCGAAACTAAAATGGTTCATTGGCCAGACAATATGGTTTCTTATCTAGAGGAAGACCAGTTTCTCTTCTCAAACGATGCTTTTGGCCAACACATATCATCTACTGAAAGAACTGATTCAGAATTCCAATTTGATATAACCTTAAAAGAAGCCAAAAAATACTATGCTAATATTGTGCTTCCCTTTGGATCGCAAGTGCAAAAAGCAATGCAAGCATTGTCTGGACTTGATTTTAAAATAATAGCACCTAGCCATGGAATTATCTGGAAAAAACACATAAATGATATCTTAAAAAGCTACACTGAATGGATGATGAATGAAACTAAAGAAAAGGCTTTAGTAATTTATGATACTATGTGGAACTCAACGGAAAAGATTGCCTTATCACTAGTAGATTATTTTGAAAGCCAAAAAATATCAGTCAAACTTTTTAATCTTCAAGCATCTCATATGTCTGACATTATGACAGAAATAATTGATGCTAAATATATTTGCATAGGCTCTCCTACTTTAAACAACAACCTCTTACCTACAGTATCGGCTTTTTTAACCTACATGAAGGGTCTAGCACCTAAAAACAGGATTGGACTTGCTTTTGGCTCTTATGGGTGGGGAGGACAAAGCGTTGGACAAATAGAAGATACGTTTAAAGAATTAGGATTCAAAGTTTTACCACAAATACGCCTAAAATTCGTACCTGACAAAAAAGATATTGATTTAAATATAGAAAAATTGCAAAATGAACTTAAATTTATAAATAAAGGAGAATTAAATGGGATTATCTAAAAAAGCAAATATTATCGATGTAATAAACGACTATCCTACAGCGATGGATGTTTTAAAGAATCATGGCGTTCATTGCGTTGGTTGTATGATGGCTCACTCAGAAAGCTTAGAAGAAGGGCTCGCCGCACACGGTTTAAATGTAGATGAAATAATTAAAGAAATAGAAGAAGGAAACGCTGCTTTATAGTTATTCCCACTCAATAGTACTTGGTGGTTTAGATGTAATGTCATAAACCACTCTATTGATTTCTGGTAGTTCATTAATTATCCTTGTTCAAATTCTATCTAATACTTCATACGGCGAATGCGTCCAATATGCAGTCATAGCAACATGGCTACTAACTGCCCTTATTGCTATTGTATGACAATAAGTTCTCTTGTCACCCATAACGCCCACAGTCTTGATTGGTAACAAAACAGCAAAGGACTGCCACACATCTCTATATAGGCCTGCTTTCTTTATTTCCGCCATAACTATATCGTCAGCTTCTTGTAAAACTCGAACTCGCTCTGGGTCGACTTCGCCAATTATCCTTATTGCTAAACCAGGACCAGGAAAAGGATGACGATACACGACTTTCTCCGGCATTCCTAACTCTAACCCTACCTTACGAACTTCATCCTTAAAAAGCTTCTTGAAAGGCTCTACAATCTTAAATTCCATATCATCAGGCAAACCACCAACATTATGATGTGTTTTAATTTTTACAGCATTCTTTGAAACACCTGTGGTTGCGCTCTCAATAATATCAGGATAAAGAGTCCCTTGGGCTAAAAACTTAACGTCTTGGGCTACCTTTAATATCTCTGATTCGAACACTCTTATAAACTCATTGCCTATTTTTTTACGCTTTTCTTCTGGATCAGTAATGCCCTTAATTGCTTTGAAGAATCTTTCTCTTGCATCAACATGTATTAAATTAATCTTAAAATGATCATTAACTGTTGCAACAATTTGTTCAGATTCATTCTTTCTCATAAATCCTTGATCAATAAACATACAAATAAGCTGATCACCAATAGCCTAATGCAATAATACTGCAGCGGTCATAGAATCTACTCCACCACTTAACCCTAATAACACCTTTTCTTTACCAACTTGTTTCCTTATTGCCTCAATCTCTTGATTAATGAAATCTTTCATATCCCAATCTTTTTTAAGCTTACTAATTTCAAAAAGGAAATTTCTAATAATTTGCATCCCCATCTCAGTATGAGAAACTTCAGGATGAAACTGCACTCCGTATATCTTTTTTTTCTTATTAGCTATAGCTACAAAAGGTGTATTCTCAGAATGAGCTAACCTAACAAACCCTTCTGGTAATTCTTCAACACTATCTCCATGGCTCATCCAAGCATTAATCTTGGAATCTATACCAAAGAATAGACCCGAAAAATCATCAATAACAATCTCAGTCTTCCCATATTCACGTTTTGAATAATGCTTTACGGTTGTTCCTGAAAGATTTGCAATCAGCTGCATTCCGTAACAAATACCTAACACGGGAATACCCATCTCTAAAATAGCAGGATCACATTTAGGAGCATCTACTTCATAAACTGAGGAAGGTCCTCCTGACAAAATAATAGCAGTTGGATTCTTTTCGTTTATCTTCTCTATTGGAATATGTCCGTCTAAAACCTCAGAATAAATCCCGCACTCTCTTACTCTACGAGCTATTAAATGAGAATATTGAGACCCATAATCCAAGATCAGTAACATATTTATCCTATACAGAATCTGACAAATTTAACTATCTTTGTTTTACCCAAAACATCTGATATTTTCTTTTCAGTGTCTATAACAAACTTTTGTTCCATAAGACAAACGTCTTCAAAATACTTTCTTAGTTTGCCTTCAACTATTTTATCTGCTACTGCTTCAGGCTTACCTTCATTAATAACTTGTTCTTTTAGTACTTCTCTTTCTCTATTTAGTTCTGCCGTTGGAACTTCTTCCTTGGCAATATAGAGAGGAGCAGAAGCCGCGATATGCATACATATCTGTTTAACCAGAACCTCATCGCTACTGTTAACTACTAAAACTACCCCAATCTTTTGAGTAGAATGAATATAAAACCCTATAACTTCTTCTTTCTGCGCTTTCACTACCATGGCATTTGCAAGCTCTATCTTTTCTCCGATAACTCCACTTAACTCTTCAACTGCCTTTTCAATAGTTTGACCACTTGAAAGTTCAAGCTTATTAATCTCATTCAGTTCAACAACATTATTATTTTTTTTCATTGCAGCCATAATCTCAGTGGCTAATCCTTGGAATTTGTCGTTTCTGGAAACGAAATCTGTTTCTGAACATAATTGCAACATATAAGCTGTCTTGTTATCAGAACTTAATTCGATTTTAACAACGCCCTCTGTAGCCTTTCTGTCACTTCTTGTTGCAGCTTTAGCCATACCTTTTTTCCTTAAAATATCTACTGCTGCTTCCATGTCTCCATTAGCATCTATAAGAGCTTTTTTGCAATCCAATATACCACAATCTGTTTTTGCTCTTAATACCTGTATTTCCTGCATT
>JBAXBT010000174.1:0-3530 GCA_037141875.1 Candidatus Riflemargulisbacteria bacterium | reverse complement strand
CTGCTGTTTGGCTACTTAATAAATTATCTCAGCTTTTTGAATATTTAAGAAATACAAGAATAAAAGATAGAGAAACACACAAATATGTGCCACTTGATTTTTTTTGTATTACTTTTAAGTCTGGTAATGGTCATGATGGAAATGTAATGAGCCATATTACTAAAAGTGAGGGTATTATTGCCTTGAATCTTGATAAAACACCGCATCTAAACGAAGATGGCATTGTTATATTGCTTGAAGGTACCTTTTGTGGTTTGCCTTTTAGTGTTACGAGTGATGGATATATAGAGATAGATGACGTAAGTGAAGTAAAATAATTGAAACATTTTAACAAAATTACCGATAATTTATTATGATGATAGAAAAAATACAAAGAGTAATTAATCATTTACTAAACTACTTAGTTGAAGTTTATAGCTAGAAAATGTTAAGCTAATAGTCTAGCAGTAAATCTTGATCCAAAGGCATAGCTTTGTTTAGTGTTATCTTTGTTTGTAAAATGTGCATTATAAATGAAATAATTAGCTTGAAAAGTTGAAATAATATATCGTTTTTTTAGAATATAATCAAATGTTTGCAATTTTAATCAATGTGAATCGATATGTTATAAGCAATTATGCCGAGAAAAGGTTGGTATCAATTTGCGATAGTAAAATATATGTATAATAAGGATTTGTATTGAACATGATGAAGACAAAAATCGTTAGTGCTCACGCTCCTACTGACTTCTTTAGTCGCACTATAATCAAGAAGGCTTTAGAAATAGTTAAGCCAACAATAGTATATAATTTACATGAAGGAAATGATATATATTTAGTTCATAGTGCAGAAAGAGTTTTGGTTTTTATAAAGCCTAATTTAGGCGATGCGCCTGGTCCAGAGATGCCATTAGGTAATTCTAATTTTACGGTACATAACCTTTCTGTTGTTATTGATAAGTTTTCAAATGTCGGATGGGATTTGGAAGTGCTCAAGATAATCCCTTCACAGTTTATTACGTCGGATATGATAAGGATGCATTATCCAGAGATGTTTGCAGGAGAAAGATATGATAATATGCGAACAATTTTTTCAGAAGATGAGTTAAGGACTGTAGATATGCTATATTTGCCTGATCATAAGAATATAAAAATAGTTCATGCTATGAGACTTCTTAATGATTATGGATATAAATCAGAAGATATTTATAGAGTATGGGGTGCAGCTATAGAGAAGGGTTATTGTACAGGAGACCCAAGTGGGCTTAATGTTATTCAGTCTGATCAGAAAAATAGTTTTTTGGGTAGAACATTAGTTGCCTTAATTAGAGACCAAGAAATGTGTAATTTGGTAAACAATGGTTTGCCTTTTCTTCTTGCAAATGGTTTTTCTGTTTTTTATGCAGAAATAGCTAAAACTCCGGAAATAAAAATGCCTTTTATGGTTTTTAAACGTAATGCATATGGAGGAATTCCAATTGAACAAATTAAGCCTGTGGTTGTAGGGTCATCTAATCCCAGAATGGCCAAGGAGGGAAGCATTAGACGTGGTGCGTGGCAATCAAGTATTGGTGATCTGCGTGGATTTAGATCAGCTAACCCAGGACCGACAAATAATGGAGTGCATTGTTCTGTTCCTAAGAGCGGAACAAAAGAGGTATCTATGTTTTTCCCAGATCTTTGGTTAGCAAACCATGATAATAGTAGCATTCAATATACAGTAGTAAGAAAACAATTCAAAAGATATCAGAATGAGGGAAGCAAGGATTTTGGAATTAAATTTGCTAAGGCTGAGGGAGTAACAGATTCTTCAGGGATGATTTCTATGGCTGAATTGTGTAAACAAGATGGTGGATTCCCAAAGACGGCTGTTATATTCGCTGGTGCTGGTTCTGGGGGACGTTTCTTAGGCGACAGGAATGGTTCAATGCAACAAACATCAAAGTCACTAGCAAAAGTAGGGGATAGAACTATTTTAGGACATAGATTGCATTATTTAGATAACTTATTGCAGTCAGGCGTTCCGATAACAGAAATATTTTTATTAACCCCATCTCACCATCATGAAATTGAAAGGCATTTAGCTGACTTGCGAGCAGAGGGAAAAACGACTTTACTTGATAGAGTAATAGCTAGAAAGTCGACTGTTATTCCAAGATTAAGGCCTTTTTCTGAAGACTTATTAAATGAAGATAAATTTAAGAAGAAATATCCCGAGGTAAACGAAAGGCAAGCGAGAGCTAAATATTTAGGAACAAACGGAGGACAGCTAGCACTTAAAGAAGATGGTTCGATTTGTTTTAACCCTCCAGGGCCTATATGTGCTGTAACAGATTTTATTTTATTCAGACTTAAAGACATGATTCAGAATGGTACAGAAGTAGTGGCGATCAATTCAATGGAGGACATCGGATTTATGTTGTATCCTGGCGTACTTAACCATGTAAAAAATGGTGATGCTCCTATCTACTATAGCTTGATTGAATCAGACACTTCAAATTTCAGTGGAGGAGGGTTGGCTAAAATCGATGGCAAACAATGCATTGTTCCTAGGAAGGATTTTGCTAACCTTGAATTTAAGTATAAGAATACGTTTCATGTTTACATAAATATTGAAAATTTATTGAAATGGTTAGGTACAACAAAAGAGGAGTTTTTATTAATGGAAGCGGCAAAAATTAGAAGATTGATTAATCTTAATATTTTTTCTAAAATCAATCCAACCTTTGAGGTAAAGCCTTATGAGGGATGGGTAGGTCAAGTTACTTGGCATATTGACGATTTAGCAAAAATAATGCAATTTGGTCTTATTTTTCAGGATGATGGTTATAAGAGAGATTTTTGTGAACTTAAAACGCCTGAGGAGATAGACCGAGTTCATGAATTTTTAGATTCGCATGTTCAAGAGTTTGGCCCATAAATAGTCCACAGAAGGATCATAGTTGTCCAATAAGTAACTTAATATTTATTAAGCAAATATTCCAACATTACATCTTGTTCAAATGTTAACGTTTTTGTAAGCTCTAACTTTAACGGAAACTCTATAAGTGTTTTATCTAGGTTGAACATGGGGATAGCTTTGTCGTCACTTGCAAGCTTTGGTGCGATAAAGCGGATGAATCTATCGACTGAGTTGCTTTGCAGAAAAGACGTCGCTATCTTACTACCACCTTCGACAAAAACAGAATTAATATTTAAGGCAGATAGTTCCTTGAGTATGGATTTTATGTCAAAGCCGGATTCTTTTAGTTCTAAAAAGATAAAATCACAGCTCGTATCCGAAAGGAGTTTTAGTTTCTTTTTAAACTCATCTTTTTCTGCTTGATTGATGGTTGTTGGATCTTGGGTAATAATAATTACCTTATCCTTTGATTCGAATATTTTAGAAGTGGGTGGTGCTTGTAAAAAAGGGTCTACAATTATCTTTGTCCAGTTAAATTTCTTTTTAGAGTGGCGCACAGTTAGTGTTGGGTTATCGCTACAAACAGTTCCTGCACCTACAAGAATGGCATCATGCTCAAACCTGAGTTGGTGTACGTACTCACGACTCTT
>JBAXBT010000173.1:0-3556 GCA_037141875.1 Candidatus Riflemargulisbacteria bacterium | reverse complement strand
AAATTACAACTAAATCCATTCTTGTTTGAGACCTCTCCAACATTAGCTAGTCTATTTAAAATACCAGCCCCAAACTCAGCACTATAGTCTGCTGGTAAATCATAATAATAAAACATGCCAAATTCTGAAATCTGATTAATAAACACGTCTTTGGTAGTATTATCCACTGCATAATGGTACGAACCATGAACAGGTATTTGCTCCCCTAATCCTGAGGCAAATGAAAACCTTAATCCCTTCTTGTTTCCGTAATCTCTTTTCATTACAGGACTTCCTATATCAAAAGTTATTATCTTCTCTTTAATGTCTTCATTGTTAATCTCTAACACTCCCGTTTCTGTCATAAGAACAATATAATCGGCATTTTCTTCCACTATTTGACCTGAATAAAACTCTCCTGCCTTAGTTATTAAGGATACCGGAAAGCATATTGAGAAAATAAGAAGGAAGATGAAAATAAACTGCTTCATATAAAGAACACTATAACAAAAGTATTCTTAATTTGAAACAACATAGGAATCTGCCATATATGAGCTTCTTACTAATGGTCCGGCAATGACCTTTAAACCTATCTCCTGACCATAACTACTATATTCTTCATACTCTTCTAATTCTACATATCTGGCTACCTGAAATGACTTCTTGCTTGGTGCAATATATTGACCGATAGTCATGATATCAATGCCATGCTCTTTAACTTTTTTTATAAGTGAGAGCACCTGCTCTTTGGTCTCTCCCACCCCTACCATTATTCCTGTTTTAACTAAAACCTCTGGGTAGTTTTTCTTAGCATATTCTAATATCTGCAAAGAAAGTTCAAAGTTGCCTTCAGGTCTTATTTGAGGAAAAACATCAGGCACCACTTCCAAATTATGATTAAAAACAAAAGGCTTCATTATAAGAACTTTATCTAGCGCAGATTTGTCACCCTTAAAATCAGGAGTTAACACTTCTATCTTTACCTTTGGATATTGTTCCCTGACCTTCTCTATTACTTCACAGAAAACACTAGCACCACCATCAGACAGATCATCCCTTGTTACAGACGTTAATACTAAATATTTTATGTCAAATTTGCTTATCGTATCTAAAATCTTATCTGAATCGTTTGGTGGAGATGGCAATTCTCCTTTGGCTTTTTTAATACCACAAAATCTACAGTTTCTAGTGCATGTATCGCCTAAAAGTAAAAACGTAACTCTACCTTTAGAAAAACACTCTCCACGATTCGGACATTTTGCTTCCTCGCACACAGTGCAAATATCTTGTGGTAACTTCTTAGTGTTATAAAGTTTCTTACGGTATTCGTTAACTATAAATGCTGGAGGTTTCATTAAAACGCTTCTATGAAAAGTTCTCCATAGGTTGGATGAGCAATAATAAGTCTCTTTAAGGAAGCTACCGTCATCTTCTCCTGAACAGCAAGACACATAAGTGAAATAATCTCTTCTGCATATGCGCCAATTATATGAGCACCAACAATAACCTCGTCTTTAAAAATAATCTTCATGAAGCCTTCTGTCTCTTTTTCTATGTGCGCACGCCCTAATTGATCATAAGGAAGCTTCTTAACAACACAGCCCTTTGCATCTTTTTCTCTTAACCCTACTGAAGCAATGGCCGGAGAAGTATAAACCACTGAAGGAATAACTCTTTCATGGTCAACTGGTGTTCCTTTTAAAAACAACCGGCCAAGTTGCTTACCTTGGTCTGTGGCAGAGTGTGCAAATAGGCTGATTCCGTTTGCGTCTCCAATTGCATAAATATTTTCAATCGTAGTCTGAAAACTATCATTAACTTTTAAAAATCCTCTTAAATCCTTACCAAAACCAATATCAGTCTCTGGTAACTCCAATTTTCTGCCAGTTGCAACAAGAATACACTCATTCTTCAGTGTGTTCCCATTACTCAAATCAACACTAAGTTCTTCAGAAACACTAACTGCCTGAACTCCCTCTAGAATATTGACCCTTTTTTTCTTCAGCATCTTCTTTGCTTCAATAACAATATCCTCATCATAATATGCCAAAATTGATGGCAGTGCCTCTAATAAATCCACCGCTACTCCAAAACTTGAGAAAAAATATGCCATCTCTACACCAATTGCTCCACCACCAATAATGGTCATTGATTTAGGAAATTCTTTAAGCTGAAAAATATTTTCATTCGTATAAACATTAGGATACTCCTTAATGTCCTTAAGTATCCCTGGGAAAGCAGGCTTGGTTCCACAAGCAATAACTAGTTTATCAAAACCAATTTGCTTGCCTGTTGATGTTTCTAAATTATTCTTACTAAAATGAGTAACCTTCTCTTTAATAGCCTCTATACCTTTAGCAACTAGCCTTTGCTCTATACCTGATGCCATTCTATTAATAGTTCGCTCAGAAAAAGTCTGTAAATCTTCTAAAGAAAAATATTTATTGTCTTCTTCGTAGCTAATTCTATGTCTTTTTAACTCTGATACTAGCTTTGCTCTATGAAGATAACCCTTGCTTGGAATACATCCAACGTTAAGACACGTCCCGCCAAAGGCTCGCTCTTCAATAATAGCTACTTTCCAACCTTTATGTATTGCATAAGAAGCTACTTCGTTCCCAGCTGGTCCACCACCAATAACAATTAAATCATAATGCATGCTTCTATTATACTGTTAATTTGTTGAAATGTTTACTTCGACTTCGCTCAGCACAAGTATTTGCTTTAATTAACTAAGCATTGGTCTTCTGGTTATATCATCCGACTCTTTTTGGCTATGAGCATTACGGTTAATCACCAATCGTTTCATTGCTTCGTCCGCTAAACCAAGCCCTTCATCGGTTAAATAAAAATTCAATAATAGTTCCTGGCGATCAAATAATGGCTGTCTTGTCCACTTATTTTTTATGCCATCTTGTATAATATTATCAATAAGGCCAAAACCTAATAATTCGTCTGTTATTTCTTTATGTAAATCTACACAAAATTTATTTCTTCCCTTGGTTCCCTCGCCTGGAATCTTTCCATGAATGCAAATCTCGAGATGATTATTTTCCTTGCGCAAAGAAGAAGACACATCTATTTCATCTTCAGCTACACGCAATGGATTATACTGATAATCATCTAAAATAAACATAAAATATAGTATGGCTTTTTCTCGCTTTTGTTCTGGAGTATCTGGAACAGAAACTTTTACTGGTGTATTCGCAGTAAACCACGCTCCAATACGATTAAGCATCTGACCCAACCTAGATGAACTTTTATTCTCACTAATTGAAATAATTTTATTTCTCATATAAAAATTATCGTGTATATAAAAACATTAACGTATCGATTGTTTCTGATTGATATTTGCTTTTTTGATTGGGAAAAAATGTAGAAACTTACGATATGTTATTATGCTTAATCACAAAATCATATCTTTAACAAAGAGACAACCCTCCAGCCTTGGGTTAAAAAAAGGACGAATTAGCCAATATTCAGCTAACCAAATAACTAAGGCATTTATTGAAAAAGAATTTCCAATAAATTACTCTCAACAATTAGCAAACACTTTATTAAGACTTAAGGATGGTTC
>JBAXBT010000172.1:0-3562 GCA_037141875.1 Candidatus Riflemargulisbacteria bacterium | reverse complement strand
CGTATTTATTTGCCTTTATAAATTCTCAATATTATTAAGAGATTTATTTGTCCTTTGGATTTTGACATTTGGATTTTAGAATATTATTTAAGCTTAAATAATATTCTGTGTATTGGCCAATTGTTATCTAAACATCTTTGTTCAAAGAATGAAGTAGAGCCTGTTTTATTCGGCACTCCGGTGACGATCTCTTTCAATAGAATGCTGTATTCGCTGTCTTCTTTGATATAAGTTAAGGTTGCAGAATATAATTCCAAAACATCTGTCTGAAAATACAGGATATTATCTTTTTTTAGCTTAGGTTTAATCTCACTTAGGAATTTTGGATTAATAATCCGTCTCTTATGGTGTTTAGTTTTAAAGCAAGGGTCGCAAAAAAAGGCTATTACTTCGCTAATAGAATCATTAGGTAAAATAGCAATATTTACCAATGAGCTAGCATTAGCAACAAAGATGTTTTTTAAATCTTCTTTTTCGGCAGTAATCCTTACTTTCTCAACTAGCTGCTCTCTAACCTCAAACCCTATAAAGTTTCTATTGGCTTCATTTTTCGCTCGTTCTAATAGGTATTCTCCATGCGCAAAGCCTATCTCAAAAGTAAGAGGATTTTCAGGATTAATAAACACCTTCTCAAGTTGTATTATTTCCTTATCTTTGCTAAAGTTAAATGGATTTGCGTGCTTCCTTACTCTCATGGCTGGATTATTGTAAAGGGTGAGCAGTAAATAGTAAACAGTGAACAGTGAATGGTCCCCTCAGTCAGCCTTTGGCTGACAGCTCCCCGATTCGTGGAGCCTTTTAAGCCTTCCCAAGTTGGGAAGGTGGCTCAGCGAAGCTGAGACGGAAGGGAAAAGGGTAAAGTGGCAAAAAGAATGTAGTGATTACGGTTCCTCTTTGTCCCCCTTGATAAAGGGGGAAGACGCGTAGCGATAGGGGGATTTGCACAAAAACTAAGCCTCTCTGCCAGGAGAGGCAACGGCAAGATTGTTTGTTAGAAGTTGATGGTAGTTTGCGTTGGTGAGGTAGCTATGAAAAATAATAAAATAATAATTAAAACAGCTGAACAAATTGAGGGTATTCGTATAGCCTCTCAACTTGTTGCTAAATTTTTGGATGTAGAGCTGCCAAAATTCATTAAAGCAGGCATAAAGACTATTCAGATAGACGATTTAGCCGCTGAATTTTGTGAAAGCAACAAAGCAGAAGCTTCCTTTAAAAATGTACCTGGGTATTTTCATAGTACTTGTACAGCGATTAACAATGAAGTAGTTCATGCCATCCCAGGCCAAAGAATACTGAAGGATGGAGACATTATTAAAGTTGATTTTGGGGTTACTAAGAATGGCTTCATTGGTGATGCAACTAGAACCTTTATGATAGGAGATGTTCTTCCAAAGGTAAGAAAGCTGGTAGAAGTTACTAAAACCTCACTAGATCTTGCTTGTGCTGTTGCTAAACCAGGAAACAGAATTGGCGATATTGGACATGCAATTCAAAAACACGTTGAAAAGAATGGGTTTAGTGTTGTAAGAGAATATGTTGGTCATGGTGTTGGACTAGAGTTACACGAAGCTCCGTCTGTTCCTCATTATGGTAACAAAAATACAGGGATAGACTTAAGACAAGGCATGGTTATTGCTATTGAACCTATGATAAATATGGGTACATGGCGAACAAAAGTCTTGGAGGATGGCTGGACAGTTGTTACAATGGACGGAAAATGGTCGTGTCAATTTGAAGACACTATTGTAATAACAGAAAATGGCTCAGAGATATTAACTAGGATTTAAGTCTATTAATAAATAGCTTTAAATAACCCTCTCTGTTAGGAGAGGGTGGCGACAAAAAAAGAGGTTAAAGGAGTAATCATGGATTTTAAAAAAGTAACTCAATTGGTAGAAATATTTAAAGACTCTAAGCTTAAAGCTCTCAATTTTGATGATAAAACTACAAACATATCACTAAAGAAATCAGGGACTCAGGTTATGCCAGAAGTCGTTTATCAAACTACAGCAGCTCTGTCAGCACAGGAAGCAGTTCCTGTTGATACTAGAAAGCTGAAAGAGATAACCTCTGAGGGTGTAGGTTTCTTTTATCCAAGTGTTGAGCAAAGAGTTCTTGATGCAAATGTTAGAGTTGTAAAAGGTAGTGAACTTTACTACGTAAAAGCAATGAATCTTGAAAACCACAAGAGGCTTGATATTGATTGTAAGGTAATTAAGTTTTTAGTTGACCCTGGTAAGGCTGTAGAATACGGTCAACCGTTGGTGCTCATTGAAGAGTTATAATAAATTACAATTATTACCTTGATTTTTTTTCTAAATTGACGATATACTTATATTAATGAAAGTTACGGTAAGGTTAAGAGTTAATGAAGTTATTACCGAATCGGCTACATTTTCCAAATATTTTTGGCAACAGGAGATGCACTAATTAAGTGACCTTTTAATTTTATGGGGGGTGATGTTTAAGAAAAAATACGTTCAGGTTACATAGTAAACAGAATTTCGAAAGGGGTAAAAAGTGAAAAAATATATATTTTTAGTTTTAATGGTTTTCTCTCTAGGCGTTTTCGCCGCTTCAGTTGATTTAGGGGTAAAAGGTTCTTTACAATTGAACCCACAAGCAAATAAGGATAATAGTTTTGGTATAGGACAAACAGATATTACATTATCTGCTTCTAACAAGAACATTGCATTTAATTATGTAATTAATGCAATTGGTCCAGTTTCTAAGTATGCATGGGTAGAAGGTAAGATTTTTGGTGGAACGGCTCAAGTTGGGGTTATTTCTCCTATTGTTAGTAATTATTTTGGTGGAGGTTTCTATGGAGACTCTGAATTTTTTGGTGTAGCAAAGATGGACGGAAAAGGCGTAAGCTTTGCAACTGGCCCATGGACAGTAGCATATACTGGTGCTGCTTCATTATTAAATGATGGAATATCATCAACATCTACAGCTGGTAAGCTTGCAGTAGCTTATAAAGTATGTGATTCTAGCAAAGTAGCTATCATTATGAATGATAGTAAAATTGCTAAAACAACAGGTTATGACCTATATGTAGAAAAATCTATGAGCTTTGGTGCTTTAGATTTATCTGCTCAAGTAATTTGGGGATTACAAGCACAAAATGTATCAGTTCTTAAACAGATATTTGCTGTTTATGCAAACTATTCATTAGACAAAACACAATCAGTATTTTGTACATTTATTGATGACATAGCAGATGTTCGTACAGTTAAATCACTATCATTAGGTTATGCTTATGCAGTTAATGATAGCGTAACTGCTATTGTTGATTACACAAATGATATGTCAGGTGTATTAACAAATGAGAACGCAACTGTAGGTTTAAATTTCGCACTTTAAGACTATCTAAATAGTTATTAAAAAAAGGGAGACAATTTTGTCTCCCTTTTTTTATGCCTACACACCCTCTGTCCTATCGGACATCTCCCTCTCCAGTCTTCACTCTTAAAGCTTCGCCTAGGCAAGCAAGAGGGAGAAAAGACAGTTTACCAAGTAAGTCATTCCCCGTTATAATATCAATATGAAATTCGTC
>JBAXBT010000171.1:0-3623 GCA_037141875.1 Candidatus Riflemargulisbacteria bacterium | reverse complement strand
CTTTGCTTTTGAACGAATTAGCACAGATATCCTTTTAGAAGATGGGATTTTATTTGCTAAATTACCAGACGTAAAAGACAAAGACGGAAATGTTCTCAAAACAAAAAGAGTAGAGTTATCTGGGACTACTGGAAACATATCAATACGATCACCAAAAACTACTCAAAAAGCAAGAAAATTTGAAGAATTCAACTTAAAAAATAGTCCAAATTCTGTAGCAACAGACTCTAAAGGGAAAACAACAGCAATCTACTATAATGGAAGTGATTCTGATGTGTCTGCTGCTAAAAGAATGCTTCACTCCGTTAAAATACAATCCCTCATATGTTTACTTGAAACTACTGGACACGAACTCCTCATACCAAAACTTCTATCTTCGCTTTTTAATGAAGGTATCATGTTAGAGGTCCACAGAGAACAAGAATTTAATGGTATTGCTGGGCTTAGTGTTATTGCCCTAGCTCATAATGTTAATTATTATATTGAACTTATAATAGAGGCACTAAGAAAAGGGGAAGACTTTGACGTTAAAGAAGGAATAATCTACTTAGACGGAAAACCAATAGAAAGATTAAATCATAATAAAACATTATTACAAGCAAAAATTAACGCAGCGATAAGCCTAATAAATGATATGAAAACGATAATAGAACAAAAAAAATTAGATACGATTCGAGATCAAGCAAAATCTTTCGAAGCAAACAAAAGCAGAATTATTCAAAAGGAAAAGAATAGATTAAAAATACTCCCTTTACATGAATTAGCAGTATGCTTCTTTGATCCAATCTCAGTAAATACAATTCTACCGTTGATACCAAAGGACAAAATAAAATACTTTTTAGCGTTTTTAAAAACAAACAATATGCTATTACAATCAGAAAACGAATTATTTTTAAATATAAAAACACTAAGTCAAAGATCTCTCCTATTAAACGGTTTCTTTCGAGGTTACCCTCCAAAAGATATTCAAGCCTTACTCCAACCTAATCTAAGAGGAAAGGTCATCTGCAAACCAACTATAAGTAAATCAGGACAAATTCAAACAAGAGTTATTCTTTTATTTGATAAACCTATCCATAAAAACATAGAGGAACTACTAATGCCAATCTTTATTCAGGATGAGCTCTCTTCTGAAAAAATATTTTTAGACCCAAGATTACATCTTGAGGATTTCTCTCCAGATAAAGTCCCATATTTCGAAAAATCTAAGGATGGAACTACTTTAGAACTAATTATTGATTATGATATTTGGTCATATCCAGACAGAAAAATATTCTTCAGATTCTGTGAAGGCATAGCTAATGTGATTCAATATGAAGATAATTTGAAAATTAAATCAGCTACAGATATTCCTAATATATTATTAACAGGAGGAAAAATCTCCACGGTAAGAAACTCAGAAACAGATATAATGGAATTTTTTGAAACAATTATGAAAACACGAAAATATGAATCTCAACGAAATAAAGAACCAGAATCCACGTCTATCCTTGGCAGATGCATACTTTACAAAAACTATAAAAGAAGCGTTTTGTCCTATTTCATTAAAAATCATATTGATGACCTTACTGCTATAAAATTAGAGCCGATGTTATTAAGAATCATGTTTAGATACCTTATCCTAAATATAGATGATGCAAATTTTGCAATTCAGCAAATAAAAACTTATAGATCTATTAAAAAACTAGAAGACGATGATAATCCATTCTTAAGAGCGATTAAGCTTGATATAAAAAGATTAAATGCTATTTTGCCAAATAGTTAATAAAATACTTTTTATCTCTAAAACCTACTACCTGATCTATTACATTTCCTTTTTTATCAATAACCACTGTTACTGGAATACTAGAAACATTAAAGTATTGTGCTATCGCGCTAGTCCCAATCACTACAGGATACGTAATTCCCAAACTTTTAACTTTACTAACAACTTTCTTAGCTTCATTATCAAACCCTATCGCTAAAAACTGTACATTCGCAGAAGTATCTTGAGCCATTTCCTCAAACGCTTCCATTTGTTTTGCACACCATGGACACCAAGTAGTAAAAAATACTAAAAAGGATACATCTTTGTCTTTAGTATAATAACTAAGCGCAACGGACTCTCCCTTTAAAGAACTAAGCTTAAAGTCTGGGACTTTCTCTAAAGATACTTCCTTTCCAAAAATAAAACTGAACATCAGAATATAAAACCCTATTAACAATATTTTTCTCATATTTTCGCTCCTTATTATCCGACTAAAGCAATAACCAAATACCCAAGCAAAACAATAACAATCCAGAAATCAATTCAATATAACGTGAGTATTTTGTTAACCCTTGAACTTTTTTCCTTAAACCAACAGACATAAAAGCTAATGTCACAAAAGGAATAATAATACCAAAACAGAACATCAAAAGCACAAAAACTTTACCTAAAATACCACTACTGTTTGATGCTAATACTATTACATTACCTAATAATGGCCCCATACAAGGCGACCATCCAAAAGCAAATAACACTCCAAAAAGAAAAGAAGAAATAATATTAAACTCACGTATTTCCATCTTCCTTGTATCCATATAAAGAAACGGAATATTAATAACTTTCCAATAATGCAGAGCAAACGTTATCATAAGAATACCCAGCAACCCATGAAACAAATAATACCTTTGCAAAAAAGCAAAAGATATACTAAAAGATAAGCCAAGAACTAAATATACAAAAGTAAAACCAATAAAAAACGATAATAGATTCTTAAATAAATTTATCTTACTAGATATTCTTTCTAAATCGCCTGCTCCAGAAAAATAAGCGATATATAGAGGTGCTAAAGGCAACACACAAGGTGATAAAAACGATAGCAACCCCGACAATATCGCTAAAAACGCAATATAAAACATTATTTTAATAAACTATTTATATCTTGTAGTAACTGAGGAGCTGGCCTAAATCCGACTAACCGTTCGACTTCTTTACCATTCTTGAAAACTATTAAACATGGGATACCAGTAATCTGATATTGCATAGAAGTATCTTGATTATTATCAGTATTCAACTTAACAATCTTAGCCCTGTCGCCTAACTGTAAAGACACCTGATCAAGCACTGGAGCCATCATCTTACAAGGCCCACACCAATCAGCAAAAAAATCTACTACTACCAACTTATCCTTTTGATCTAAAACCTCTGCCTTAAAATTATCATCTGTTACTTGTAAAACCATTTTCTTCCTCCTATTAACCTCACCCGGCAGAATAAGTAAGGATCTTTTTATTATATTTTTACTGCCACCCTCTCCTGAAAGTAGAGGGTTTATTTACTATATTCTACCAAAGCTACTGCTAAGATGAATACTTACAACAAAGACCCAACAATTCTTTTACAAAATCATTCACCAAAACATAAGTAACCTCTTTGTGCTGTCTTACTGGCTTAACTATTCCCATCCTCTTTAAAACAGAAAGGTGCTGTGAAACAGTAGATTGTGGTAAATTTAATTTCCCCTCTATCTCTGACACACAACACTCTACGCCAGACACATGTTTCAAAACAGACAATCTAACAGGATTACCTAAAACTTTAAAAACCTCACTTAATTGTTCACATTTATCCATAAAAACCTCATATCTTAATATCTGGA
>JBAXBT010000170.1:0-3659 GCA_037141875.1 Candidatus Riflemargulisbacteria bacterium | reverse complement strand
GATGACCTCCATCGTTCTTGGTGTTGGAATTGGAGTTCTCGCTCAACCACAATTAATAGTAAGATTTATGACAGTTAAAAGTAATAGAGAACTTAATAGAGCTGTTTTAGTTGGCGGAATCTTTATAATAGCGATGACAGGTATAGCCTTCATTGTCGGAGCACTTTCAAATGTGTTTTTCTTCCAAAAAGAAGGAATAATAGCCATTGCTGCTGCTAAAGGAAATCCAGATTTAATAATTCCTATGTTTATTAATTCTGCGTTGCCCTCTTGGTTTGTTTATATTTTTATGATGGCATTACTTTCTGCTGCAATGTCTACATTAAGTTCACAGTTTCATGCTATGGGTACATCCATTGGAAGAGACTTCTTTGTAAAAATATATAAAAAAGCAAACCCAGTATTAATTACAAAACTTGGAATTATTTTTGGTATAGTAATAAGTCTTATACTAGGTTACATACTACCTTCAGGCATTATTGCTAGAGGAACAGCAATATTTTTTGGTATTTGTGCTGCTTCCTTCCTCCCTGTTTACTTTGCAGGACTTTATTGGAAAAGAGCTACTAAAGAAGGCGCAATAGCTAGCATTGGAGTAGGACTTCTAGTAAGTTTATTCTGCCTTTTATTTTTACATAAATCTGAAGCACTACCATTAGGGGTTAGTAAATTCTTTTTTGGCAAAGACTTCTTGTTAACTACCATGCCTTGGCCAGTCGTTGATCCTATAGTTATAGCCTTACCAATATCTATAATTGTGATGATAGTTGTAAGTTTGCTAACCAAGCAGCCAGACAAAAAACATTTAGATAGCTGTTTTAAAGGATTTTAGTCTTTAGCTTGAACTATTGCTCCTGTTGGGCAATGTCGCACACAACGATTACATTCTGTGCATTTGTCTTTATCAACAACAGGAGCTCTAAAGCCTTTCTGTCTTAGGGCACCATCAGGACATATCTTTACAGAAGGACATGGATGATTTTCAGGACAAAACTTTCTACTAATTTTAATCATTATTTTCTCCCTATATAGTTATAAAAATTTCTTGAATTCAGAAACTAAATTACTTATTGTCGTCTGGTCAACCGAAGGATCAATGCAATCCATTAGATTACCTTCTAAAATAAGCCCAGCTGCGCGCCTTAAGCCTTTCTCAGAAGCTGCAATTTGTGTTAATACATCTGAACACTTATGGTCTTCTTTTTCAATCATGGAAAGGATTCCATCTAGCTGTCCTTTTACTATCCGTAATTGATGTAAAACATCTTCCTTACGTGGCATGTTTACTCCTTGTATCAATACCCCCTAGGGGTATATACTTTATGTAAATTATAACATGTATTTTTTTAAAAATTAGCATAAATTATAAAAAGGGGGACATTATGAAAGTTCTAATAGTTGGAGGCGTTGCAGGGGGAGCAAGCACAGCAGCAAGGCTCAGAAGAAATGATGAAAAAGCAGAAATAATCATTTTCGAAAAAGGCAAAGAAGTGTCATATGCCAATTGTGGAATACCCTACTTTATTGGAGATGTCATAAAGGACAGAGCACTCCTAGAACTCTTAACCCCTAAAGATTTTAAGGAAATGTTAAATGTAGAAGTAAGAAATTTCTCAGAAGTAATTTATATTGATAAAACCACTAAAACGATTACAGTAAAAGACCACCTTAACAATACAGAATACCAAGAAAATTATGACAAACTTGTCCTTTCTCCAGGCGGAAATCCTATAAAACCACCATTACCAGGAATAGGTAACGAAAAGATATTTACAATCAGAACACTTTCAGATATGGATAAAATAAAAACTTTTATTAATGAAAATAAACCTCAAAAAGCCGTTATTATTGGAGCAGGATTCATTGGTCTAGAAGTAGCAGAGAATCTGAACGAATTAGGCATTAAGGTATCCATTGTTGAGCTTGCTGATCAGGTAATGAATGTTATAGATTATGAGATGGCGACTATTATCCATCAACACTTACATACTAAGAATATTGGTCTTTATTTAAAGGACGGAGTTAAAGAGTTTAAGGAAAACGAAATAAATGAATTAGAAGTAGTCTTAAACTCAAACAGAACTATTAAAGCAGACATTGTAATACTTTCCATAGGAATAAAACCTGATGTTCAATTGGCTAAAAATGCTGAACTAACATTAGGCAGCTTAGGTGGGATAGAAACTAACTCAAAAATGCAAACATCTGATAGTAATATTTATGCACTAGGCGATGCAACAGAAATCAAAGATTGCGTACTAGAAAAAATGAATCTTATTCCACTAGCTAATTCAGCCAATAAACAAGGCAGAATCGTTGCAGACAATATCTGTGGCATTGAACGAGAATATCACAGCACCTCAGGAGCTGCTATCGCGAAAATCTTTGACATGATAGTTGGAACAGTTGGCAGTAATGAAAAGAACTTACTTAGAAACAAAATCGAATATTCCAAAGTATATTTACAACCCTCCTCTCATGCTGGATATTATCCTGATGCTTTTCCTCTGATGATGAAGCTAATCTATAGCACAACAGACTATCGAGTACTTGGTGCTCAGTTAATCGGAGCTGACGGTATTGATAAAAGAATTGATGTTATTGCAACGCTGCTTCACAACAAAGGAACAATCTATGATTTATCAAGACTAGAGCTATCCTATGCACCGCCCTTTAATTCTGCTAAAGACCCAGTTAATGTAGCTGCAATGATTGCTATTAATCAAGTAGAGAATAAAAATGAAGTTATTTTCTGGGATGAAGTTAATAAATACAAACAAAATGACGCACTCTTCTTAGATGTAAGGGATAAACTGTCCTATGAACTTGACCACCTTGATAATGCCATAAATATTCCACTAACTAGCATTAGAGAAAAACTACAAGAATTACCAAAGGATAAAACTATTGTTATTTATTGCAACCAAGGAAAAACTGGATACTTTGCCCAGACAATACTGAGACAACACGGTTTTACGAATACAAAGAATCTATCTGGAGGCATTAAGCTTTTCAAATTTACTACTTTCAACCAAGAAAATATTGGTATCTTTGATGATGATTATATCGACAAAAAAGACGATGTGCAGAAAGTAATAGCACCTATTGGAAAGATAATTAAAGTAGATTCTTGCGGCATGCAGTGTCCTGGCCCAATTATGAAGTTGTCTAAAAGCATTGAAGTAGCTGAAATTGGAGACACCATTGAAATAGAATCTACTGATCAAGGTTTTCTAAGAGATGTTGGCGTTTGGGCTGAAAAAACCAATAACGAGCTCTTATCTATATTTTCACATGCTGGGAAAATAACTGCTCAAATCAAAAAAGGCAAACAACCTGAAGCTCAAAAGCTTAAAGGTGATATTCCACATGATAAAACTTTAGTTGTATTTAGTGGTGATTTAGATAAAGCAATTGCCGCCTTTATTATCGCTAATGGTGGAGCCTCTATGGGAAGAAAAGTAACCATGTTTTTTACTTTCTGGGGACTGAATATCTTGAGAAAAGAGCAAAACATTAAAGTCAAAAAAGATATTATGGGAAAAATGCTTGGGTTTATGATGCCAAAAGGAAGTAAAAAATTAGGGCTTTCTAAAATGAACATGGCTGGCATGGGTGCAATGATGATAAAGATGCTGATGAAGCAAAAGAATGTAACA
>JBAXBT010000169.1:0-3660 GCA_037141875.1 Candidatus Riflemargulisbacteria bacterium | reverse complement strand
AGAAAGGATGCTTATCGTTCGCCATTCTAGAAAGTGCAGCAAGCGGTTCACCTTGACTACCAGTTACTAAAACAAGAATTTGATTGTCTGGATAATTATCAACATCATTCATAGAAATAATATCCTCATCGTCAAACTCTATATAGCCTAATCTACGTGCAATTGAACTTGTATTCTCCATACTCTTTCCAACAAAACAAATCTTACGTCCGAACTTCTTGCCAACATTAATAGCTTGTTGAAGTCTATGAATATTACTCGAAAAGGTAGCTACCAACAATCTTCCTGATACTCCAGCAAATTCTTGTTCAAAAGCATCACCAACATGTTTTTCTGATTGAGTATGACCTTTTTTAACAGCATTAGTGCTATCACTCATGAAAAGAATAACACCTTTATTGCCTATATTAGCTATTCTCTTTAGATCAACTACTTTCCCATCAACAGGAGTATAATCAATCTTAAAATCACCAGAATGAACAATAACACCAACAGGAGAATGAATAACTGTCATTACACCATCTGGAATTGAATGACTAACTCTGATAAATTCTAATCTAAAATGCTTAAATTTAATTACACTTTTTTCGTTTATCTCCACTAACTTATACTTTTTAAGACCTGCTTCAATTAGCTTATGCTCAACCATTCCAAGAGTAAGTTTAGTCCCGTAAATAGGAACATTAATTTTCTCAATAAAATGTGCAACTGCTCCAATATGGTCCTCATGTCCATGAGTCAGAAATATAGCTTTAATATCCTTTTGGTGTTCTTCAAAATAAGAAAAACTTGGAATAATCTTATCAACTCCATGTAAATCTGCATCAGGGAACATAATGCCGGCATCAATAATTATTAGTTCATTGCCATGTTGAAAACTCATCATGTTCATGCCTATTCCATCAAGACCTCCGAAAATACTAAGTTTTACCACTTAAGAAACCAATCCTAATGTTTTTAATACAGCTTTGATTTTATTCTCTTGTTCACTATTAACAGGAACCAAAGGAAGTCTAGTACCTCCAACCTTGAGCCCTGTCATGTTTAATGCAGCCTTTACTGGTGAAGGATTAGAAGTAATAAATAAGACACTAAAAAGTGCTTTTAATTTTTCATTAATAGCTTCAGCTGTTTTAAAATCTTTAATATTGAATGCTGATATCATTAATTGAATATCTCTTCCTACTAAATGAGACGCAACACTACAGACCCCTTTGCCTCCTATTTTGAGTGCATCAAGAGTTAGTCCGTCATCTCCACTATATAAAGTAAAATCTTTTTGTTTAATAAGATTAATAATTTCTTCCATCTGATCAATATTACCAGAAGCTTCTTTTATAGCTATATACTTAGGATTTGCTTCAACAATCTTAGCTACTGTTTCAGGCAACATATTTATTCCCGTTCTTCCTGGGATGTTATATATTATTAAAGGAAGCTCAGTATTCTCAGCTATTTTTGTATAATGAGCAAATAAACCATCCTGTGAAGGTTTATTATAATAAGGCACAACAATCATCGCGCCATGAACACCAATCTTTTCAGCCATTTTTGTATACTTAATAGTAGTATGCGTAGAGTTACTTCCAGTACCAGCTATTACTTTTACATTTTTTCCTACTTCATCCAAAACAGTTGCATATAAAAGGAGATCCTCTTCATGACTTAAAGTTGGAGACTCACCAGTTGTTCCAGTAACAAGAATTGCATCACTACCTTCGTTAACCAATTTTCTTGCAAGTACCTTAGTTTGCTTAAGATCTATTTCTCCATTATCATCAAAAGGTGTAACCATTGCTGTCATTAATTTCCCAAAAAACGGTGTACTCATTTAACTCCTCCTTATTTATAAATATATATTGTAAAATCATTATCTAAATAATCGTGTCTTAATATAACACGTTCGAAACGATTCTTACACAACCTAAAAACCTCCAACGGGTCATAATAGTACAAACTAGGATATCTAGCATTTAGTTTTGCATAACTACTAAGCAAATTAAAGGCGATACCTTTCTTAGCAACTCTATCCATAAAATTTAACTGATCTGAAAAATATCTCATATTATCACTTACAAACAAATTGAAAGCACCTGAAACAAACACATAATCATATTGTCCAATAAAGTTTTGAAGTTCTTGTTCTTTAAATGAACCTTCTGGATATTTTTTATTAGCAATCTGAATCATCTTTTGGTGAAGGTCAATACCTTCATAAGAAATACCTTCAAATCTTTCGTTCAAATACTCAAATAAATCTCCAACTCCACAGCCAACATCTAGGATACTACAAAGGTTTAAATCCGAAATCTGCGACAGAACATTAAACCTTAAGGACTGAGTATCTTTTGAACTCCAACCGATAACTTCTGAACTATCTATAGGATATAAAGCTATCATTTCATCGAAAAATCGAATTATATCCCTTTTTATAGTCATCTAAATAAGTTCTTGCTCAACTAATTCCAAGGCTATCTGTACAGCATTAAAAGCAGCACCTTTCCTTAGATTATTTGAAACACAGAATAAAGCTATTCCGTTTTTTACAGAAAAATCACGTCTAATTCTTCCAACAAGCGTATCGTTTGTATCAACACAATCAATAGGTGTTGGATAAACATTATTGGCATTATCATCCATAACTTTAACATTTGGAACTTTTGAAATAAGCTCTTTGACCTTTTCAATATCAAAAGGCTTTTCAGTTTCAATATTAATAGACTCACTGTGACCAATAAACGCTGGCACACGAACACAAGTTGCAACAACCTCAATACTATCATCACCAAAAATCTTTTTGGTTTCATTAGTCATCTTCATCTCTTCCTTTGTAAAACCATTTTCTAAAAAGGAATCTATATGTGGAATAACATTAAAAGCAATCTGTTTTGTAAACTTTCTAGGTTTTGTTGGCCCATTCCCATTAACTATGCTAATTGTTTGATCAAGCATTTCATCCATAGCTTCCTTGCCAGCACCTGAAGTTGCTTGATAGGTAGATACAACTACCCTAGTAATCTTATAATGCTCATGAATAGGCAGTAATGGTAATACCATTTGTGCAGTAGAACAGTTTGGATTAGCAATAATGCCTTGATGCTTTTTAATATCGTGAGCATTAACTTCTGGCACAACTAGTGGCACATTAGGGTCCATTCTAAAAAAACTAGTATTGTCAACAACTACAGCACCACTTGCTACTGCTATTGGAGCAAATTTTTCACTAATAGAACTTCCTGCACTAAATAATGCGACGTCTACTCCCTTGAATGAATCTTCAGTTAATAATTCAACTTTAACATTTTCGCCTTTAAATTCTATTCTTGTACCGGCAGAACGTTCAGAAGCTAACGGTATAAGTTTCTTAACAGGAAAGTTTGTTTCCTCTAACACTTTTATCATTTCTGTTCCTACTACTCCAGTTGCACCTACTACTGCTACATTATACCCTTGCATCATTTCCTCCTAAAATATTGTTTTGATTTATTATATAACTAAGAACCACTGCGGTAAACTGACCAAGCTAATAGATATTAAAAAAGGCCAAATATACTCTCTAATCCATAAGTCAGTCCTGACCTTTTTATTACTTCTCTTATAGATAATAAAACCCCTGGCATATAAGATTCACGAGAAGTTACATCATGCCTCAAAGTAAGA
>JBAXBT010000168.1:0-3722 GCA_037141875.1 Candidatus Riflemargulisbacteria bacterium | reverse complement strand
ATGGAAGTGTATTAGGTAGATATAAATATCAAGGGGAAAAACCTAGAGTAGTTGATTTTTTATCAGGTGCAGCGATGTTTGTAAAAAGAGATTTGTACTTACAGATAGGTGGATTTGATGAGAACTATTTTTTTTATAATGAAGATTTAGACCTTTGTAAAACATTGCAGCGTAAAGGTTATAATAATTATTATTATCCCTCCGTCACAATTGTTCATTTAGGCGGAGGTAGTACCTTTTATTCAAAGTCTCTTAAGAAACAAGCTTGGAAAAGCAGTTGGTATTTTTTTAAAAAGTTTTATTTGAGGCGTTAGAGCATACCGCTTGTATACAGAGTATGTTGGGAATTTATTGGCTTCTTGCTAGTGAACTATTGAACTAACGCTAGCCTCTGCGTATAATTTAAAGATGTACACGTTGCCAGAATATATAGACAAATATTTCTTGAAATTCTCTGGCAATATTTATCTTCAACCTGATATAACTTATGCAAATGCTTATGATCTTATAAAGCAAAGGGCAACTTATATCCAATCACTTGGCATAAAACCCAAAGATCCCGTAGCTTTGATAGCAGCTAATAGTGGCGAATGGATGATTACATATCTTAGTATAGCGTATTCAGGTGCTGTTGTTGTGGCGTTAGATAATCATTTAAGTTTTGACCATCATCAGAAAATGCTTGCTCTGATAGATTGTAAATATTCTTTTGTTTCCGAGGATATGGGGTATAAATCTAATAAACAAGTTAAATTTATTTCTGTTGAACTAAATACTGCACTGTCCGATAGTAGTAAATATGTTGTTCAGAAATTGAATAAAGAAGAATGTGCTGCTATGTTGTTTACTTCGGGAACCACTGGTGATCCAAAGGTAGTAATGCTTTCTCATGATAACATTGTGAATACTTGTTATGCTAGTGTCGAGCATATGGGGTTGTTAGATGCTCCGGATGTTGTGTTAGCAATATTGCCTCTTTATCATGTATTTGGGCTTATTACTACTTTTTTAGGTTTTATAATAAATGGTTCAAGTATAGTTGTGCAACCTTCGTTAAAAGGTCCAGATATTATTAAGTCTTTAGAGATTTATCCTGTTACAATATTTCCCGGTGTTCCTAAATTATGGGAGTTATTTTTTGATAGTATTTTAAATAAAGCAAAGAATCAATCAGCAGTTAAATATAAGATTTTAAAGTTTATGGTTGTATACTCCCATGTTTTTAAAAAGGCAGGCTTAGGTATAATTCCTAGGGTGATTTTTAAGCCTATCCATAAAGTTTTTGGTGAACAACTAAAGTTTTTTGTTAGCGGGGGAGCTTCTCTTAAGCCAAAGTACTTTAATGCTTATCATAATATGGGATTTACTATATTAGAGGGTTATGGATTAACAGAAACAACCGCTGTTGCTGTTGCAAATAAGGTGCATGAAAATACTGTTGGTTGTGTTGGAACACCTATTAAGGGTAACTTTATAGAAATTAGAAACAAAGATGCAAGAGGCATAGGGGAGATCTGGATAAAAGGTATTTCTGTAATGATGGGGTATTTAAATAACGAAAAAGCTAATTCTGAAGTTTTTGACAATAATGGTTGGTTTAATTCTGGAGATATTGGATTAATAGATAACAGGGGTAGTCTTCGTATTACTGGAAGAACAAAAAATATTATTGTCCTTGATTCTGGTAAGAATGTGTTCCCTGAAGAAATAGAAGATTTATTCATCACCTCAGAACTGATAAATGAGGTTGCGGTATTTGGTTACGAGAAAAATCATAACATTATAGTTAATGCTGTAATTGTTCCAGAACATGTTTCTGGCGCTGCATATCAACAGATAAAGGCAGAAGTGAATAGATTAAATAATCTTTTACCAGATTATATGAGAGTCTCAGACTTTTCATTATCATTTGAACCGTTACCTAGAACATCCACAAAGAAGGTGATGATTAGAGAGGTGATTGCTAACCTACAAAAAGGAAGCTATCAATGTTCTGATGATATAAATTTTGTTTCCCAATACAACATACAGCCAACGAATGAAAGAGAAGAACATCTTATAAGGTTTATTATTAAGAAGTTTAGTCTTACTAAAGTTTATCTTGACTTGAGTTTAGATAATCTAGGACTTGATTCTCTTAGCAAGATACAATTTGTTATGGAATTAGAGAGGAATTTTAAAGTAAAGATTGATATGGATAAGTTTATGTCTATTTCAATAGTAATTGATTTGATTAAGTATGTTGGTAGCTTACCTGAAGTGAGTGATTTTGAAAGTAGGGAGGATGAGCTTTTTACAGGAAAGATACTTACAAAAAAGTTTATTATTTTTAATCCTATAGTTCTTTTGCTTGTAAAGCTTATTAAGCTTATAGCTGTTTTATTCTTTGAGTACAGGATAAAGAATAAGGCAGTGCTGAAAGATGCAAATGAGTGCATTCTTGTTTGTAATCATCAGTCTAATCTCGATGTCATTCTTGTCTTAGCTACAATACCTCTAAGGTTAAGAAATAATATTTTTATGATAAGTAAAAAGGAGCTAAAGTTTTTGAAATATCTTTTTCCTTGGTCACATTTAATTTTTGTTGATAGAGGAGCTAATATTTTTCCTGCACTTAAAGCAGGTGCTGATATCCTAAGGCAAGGTGGTTCATTAATTATTTTTCCTGAAGGTACAAGAACAAAGAATGGGAAAATAGGTGAATTTAAGGATGGGGCAGCTTATTTAGCTAATAAATTTAATAAGGATATTATTCCAATGACTATTAATGGTACATTTAAAGTATTTCCCAAAGGAAGTATTTTTCCTAAATTAGGACATAAATTAGCTTTAACTTTTGGAGAAAGGATTAGTTCAAAGGGACTAACAGTTGAAGAGTTAAATAAACAAATTAAAATTTCAATTGAAAAGAACTTTTAAGTTTTTAGTGCTACTTGTTGGGATTGACTCTTTTTTCTTGATTAGTCTATCGTATATTTTTTTTGGTATTTCTCTTTCAATCTGTAAGTGATCACCGCCTTCTTCATAAACTAACATTTTTAGGCCATTAATTATGAAGATAATGCCAAAGTTTTCTTCTCTATTATAGAAAAAGTGAGTTAATATCCCATAAGCATTACCCGAATGCCCAATCATTTTAAGACCTGGTATTAATTGATAGTTTATTTCTGTTCCTAAGCCTCTATGAATAGTTGTAGTTTTAAAGATAGGATTCTCAAACAATTTTACGCTATCTTTGTTGAGTATTTGAGTATTTTCATATACACCATTATTTAAAAGCATTTTCATTACCTTTGAGAGATCTGTAATATTTGAACGAAAGCTTGATTGTGGAGAATGGGTTGTAGGATTTCGCCCAACAACATATTTTTTATTAACGATTCTGAGTTGAAACTTATTATCATCAAGAGTAATCTCCGGAACATCATTTATAAAGTTATATCCTATTGCATATTTGGTTTCTGCTAGAGGTAAAGAAGTTGCTAAGTGTGTGTTCTGTAGTTGTAGTTTGTTGATTAGAATAGTATGTGCAAGTTGGTTAAATCTTTGCTTTGTAATTTTTTCAAGGATAGTAGCGATAATTAAGAAGTTAAATCCCGAGTAAGTATATCTAGTCCCGGGTGGGTATGTGTCATCCCAATAATAATCATGAAAATATTTTCCGTTGTCTTTTATTATTTCAGAGATGTTTAATTTTCTATTAGTTATGCTTTCTTCTATGA
>JBAXBT010000167.1:0-3726 GCA_037141875.1 Candidatus Riflemargulisbacteria bacterium | reverse complement strand
ATCAATGAAGGCCTTCATCTCTGAGGTAACATCAGCAAAATAAACTGGTGAACCTAGAATAATGCCATCAGCCTCTTCTAATTCTTTAATAAACCCATTAAGTTCATCTTTAATAACACAAGTTTTATTTTTCATTTCAAGACATTTATAACAAGCACGACAACCATGCAGCCCAGTACCTGCAAGTTGAATTAATTTTGTTTCGATTCCTTCTTTGTTAAGTTCTTCAAATACTTTATTTATTAATATTGCTGTATTTCCATCTTTTCTGGCGCTTCCGTTAATCCCAACTACTTTCATTTAATTCCTCCTGTTTTGTTACAAGTTAATAAATATGTGTACCAACCATCATCTTCATAAACATCTGCTGGAATAATTCCCTCAGTATTTAAAAAAATATCCATTTGTGATTTACGATAGTCACTAATACCAGAAAGTAATACATATTTAAGAGATTGCTGTCCTTCAGTGAAATATTTAAAGAACTGAATTATTACATCTACAGTAATATTAGCTATTACAAAGTTATAATCCTTTCTTATCTCAAACTCCTCTGAGGTATAAACCTTCACTTTCGAATCATTATGTTTTACATTTCTTTTACAAGCTTCAACCGCTACAGCATCATTATCCATAGCATCTATTAAATCGGCACCTAATTTATCGCAGGCAATAGCAAGCACGCCAGAGCCTGAACCAAAGTCCAATACTTTCATGCCAGCCTCTAGATATCGGTCAATTAAAATCAAACAGCCTTTTGTAGTTGGATGAGAACCATTTCCAAAAGCCATCCCTGGATCAATAATGACTTTAACTTTGTCTATACTAGCAATATCTTCTTCGGAAATACCTACTACTAGTCTTCCAGCAACAATAGGTATGAAATGTTTTTTCCAGGATTCTTGCCAGTCCTTGTCTTCTAATGTGCTCCTTGAGAGCGACACAAGGCTCTGTTTCTCGTTTTTGGCAATAAAAGAACTAATCGTATTAAATACATCCTTCTGGGCGACTAAGTCCTCACTATAAACATTAAACGAGGTATCATTTTTAGTTATACCAGGGAACAACTCTACTGAAAAAATATAATTAGATAGATTTAAAAATTCTTCTAAAGATTCTAGTTGGTCGTGGTCAGTTAAAATCGTTACCAAATATTGCATTAGGAAAGAATATCTTTTTCAGAAACTACTGTTAGTCCTTTAGCAACTAACTGATCCTTCGCTCTAGCTGGGTCTTCTACTTTGAAAACAAGCAATGCTTTATCAGGATGCCTTTTTTCTACAAATCCGTACATATACTCTACGTTAATCCCAGACTCTAAAAAAACCTCTAACACTCTGGCTAAGCCACCTGACTCATCGGAAACCTCAACTGCTAATACCGGAGTTATTCTAGCAGTAAAGCGATTATTCTTAAGAATCTCCACCACTGCATCTGGATAATCAACAATTAATCTAGCAATTCCAAATTCTGCAGTATCGGCTAAGGAAAGTGTCCTAATATTAACTTTATTACTTGCTAACAGCTTTGTGACCTCTAATAATCTACCTGGCTTATTTTCCATAAAAACTGATATTTGCTTAATCATTTTTGCCTCCTAAATCTTTCTATTATCAACTACGCGCTTAGCTTTTCCTTCGGAACGTTGAATACTTTTTGGTTCAACCAGTTTTACTTTGGCAAAAATCAATAATTCATTATGCAATGCATGTTCGATAGTTGCCTCAATCTTCTCAACAACTTTCACTTCATCAAACCCTAGGTCATCACTCATCTCCACATGTACTTCTAAACAATCAAGATTATTAACCCTATCAATTATTAATAAATAATGCGGTTCTATCCCTTTTTGTTTTAACAACACATTCTCTATCTGTGAAGGGAAAATATTTACTCCCCGAATAATAAGCATATCATCAGTACGACCTAATAGTCTGTGAATTCTTCGGTGAGTTCTACCACACTCGCATGGCTCTTTGAAAATATAAGTAATATCTCTTGTTCTGTACCTCAGGATAGGAGTACCTGTCTTAGTCAGAGTTGTAAAAACTAACTCTCCTTTTTCTCCATCAGGCAACAATTCCCCGGTTTCTGGATTAATTATCTCTGGATAAAAATGATCTTCAAAAACGTGTAATCCTTTTTGACATTCACATTCTGCTGCCACACCTGGACCAATAATTTCAGTAAGCCCATAAATATCATAAGCTTTCAAATGTAACTTCGATTCTATCTCTTCTCTCATGGTTTCGCTCCATGCCTCAGCACCGAAAAAACCTGCCTTTAGTGGCATCTTAGAAAAATCTAATCCCATTTCTCTGCCAGCTTCAGCAACATAAAGAGAATATGAGGGAGTACAAGCCAAAACAGTAGAACCAAAATCTTTCATCACTTGTAATTGCCTCTGAGTATTACCACCAGAAATAGGAAGCGTCAAACATCCAATCTTTCTTGCTCCATAATGAACGCCAAACCCTCCAGTAAATAATCCATATCCATAGGCGTTTTGGACTATGTCAGATTTAGTTACGCCACCCATGGACAGTGTCCTCGCCATAACCTCTGACCAGATTTCAATATCATTTAAGGTATAAGCATCTACGATTGGCGTACCTGTAGTACCTGACGACATATGAACTTCAACTATTTCATCTTTTTCGCAGGCACAAAGTCCCCACGGATAAACGTCTCGCATATCGTTTTTGGTAGTAAATGGTAATTTTGTAATATCCTCAATTGAGTTTATATCGCTTGGTTTAACCTTCATCTCATCCATTTTGTTTTTATAAAATGGAACGTTATAAACTAGATTAACAAGTGCCTTAAGTGCGTCTGTTTGCTGTGAACGTAATTTGCTTACACTTATCGTTTCTACGTTTTTATTCCACATTTGTTACCCCTCTCTTTCTTAAGAAAAAAGTTCTTTGCCTAACCTAAATGCTTTTAAATTACTTTCATACGTACCTTTAGGAACAAGCATTTCCATTGCTTTTTCCCAAGAAGTATCACTAATATCTATTAACTTTGACAAGATACCAAGCAATGTAGTGTTTAGCACTTTATGATCGCCATTCTTTTTATTAATCTCAATTGGGTTTACTAAATACAAATCCTTAAAATTCATCTGTAAACTTTCAATAATTCATTCAGGATATTCCTTAACTGTTTGTGGTTGTATCTTAGTTTCTGAAACTATAAACTTTGTGCTCTTTCTGGCATAGGCAAGCCATCTTAGAGTTTAATCTATTTCTAACGACATTAAGACGTCAGCTTCACCCAGTTTAATCGTAGGCGAATAAACCTTCTCTCCATATCTTATATGACAAAAAACAGACCCACCTCTTTGGCTCATGCCATGTATTTCAGATTTTTTTACATCATGACCATCCAACAAAGCTGCTTCTGATAAGATATCACTTGCAGTAACTATCCCTTGCCCACCAACGCCTACCATTAATATATTTTTAATTTTATTCATGATTCTTGTCCTTTTTTCTCTTATATATCAAACATGGACCGGTCACAACCATAACGCAAAGTTCCTTCTTGGCCAAAAGCTCCTGAACAGTCGTAGAAATATCTGCTTCTTTGTAAGCTGTTACTTCCCTGAAATTATCCTTTTTTATCCCAATAGCCTCAGCTAGTTTGCGATAATTAATAGAAACTGTTTCTTCACCCTATATATTAAAGCCATTACAAGGATTATGCTGCATACCAGTCATTGCC
>JBAXBT010000166.1:0-3746 GCA_037141875.1 Candidatus Riflemargulisbacteria bacterium | reverse complement strand
CATCCGGTGGACACACACAACTTATCTTAATTACTGAACCTTTTGACTACCAACTGATAAGCAATACATTAGATGATGCTATTGGTGAGGCGTTTGATAAATCAGCAAGAATTGCAGGACTTGGCTATCCTGGTGGACCAATTATAGATAAACTAGCGCAAGAAGGAAACCCTAAAAAATACAGATTCCCTTCTGTCAAAACAGCCAACCCGCTAGACTTCAGTTTTAGTGGACTGAAAACAGCTGCACTTAATTTAAGCAAAGAACTAAACCTTCTACAGCAACCTAAAGACAGCGAAATAATGAAGGACTTTTGTGCTTCACTTCAAGATAGACTTGTTTCAGAGCTTACTAGCAAAACCTTCAAGGCAGCAGAACAATACAAAGTTAAACAAATAATAATCGCTGGCGGAGTAGCTGCTAATTCTTTCTTACGAAAAATTCTTACTGAACGTAAGGACCTAAATGTTTCTGTGCCACCATTAAAATACTGTACTGATAATGCAGCAATGATTGCTTGTGCTGGCCACTATAGATATTTAAATGGGGAAACATCAACCTTGGATATTGAACCAAAAGCTAATTTGAATTTATTCCGGTAATAATCCAAGTTATCATTCTATTTTGAACCATTACATTGTATTTTTTTCTTAAAATCTCAGGTGCTTTGATTTTCATGTTATCCTCCAATTTCATTCGGCGCAACACAGCAAAAAATTCAATGTATACATAAGACTATTCCCATAAATACGGTTTTCTAAACATTGTGTATATTGAATTAAAAAAACTTTAATTACTTATCTATAGAAACCAAAAAATCCCTTACAGCAGATGCACCTTTTAAATTAAATAAATTTAAAACATGGCTACCGATAACGGCTCCATCAGAAATATTCTTAAGTTGATTTATATGTTCATTAGAAGAAATCCCAAACCCAGCTAACACAGGAAGAGTTGTCTTTTGTTTTAGTTGTTCAACAAACTCCTTTCCGTGAGGGTTTATATCTTTCCCTGCACCAGTGATGCCTACTTTAAGCGTTGTATACATAAAACCCTTGGATATTTTAATAATCTCCTTAAGTCGAAGCTCATCAATGTCTGGAGAAACCACTTGTATGGCGTATACTCCTGCTTCGTCTGCAGTTTTAATATAGTCTAGACTCTCATCAAAAGGTATATCTGGAATTATGAGCCCATCTATCCCAACATTGGAACAATCCTTGATAAATCTCTTTAACCCGTATCTGAAAGGGATATTGGCATAGCTCATAAAAATCAAGGGGATTGTTATCTTGTCCCTCACTGAAGATACCAACTCAAAGCAATCTTTGACAGTTATCCCATTGTCTAATGCCTGCTGACTTGCCTCCATAATAGTAGGACCATCTGCCAAAGGATCGGAAAAAGGTATCTGAATCTCAATTAGGTCAACACCGCTATCAGCCATCATCAAGATAAGCTCACGACAAGTATTAATGTCAGGATAACCAGCAACCACATGTGTCATAATGTTAAAACTACCTTTAATCTTGTCTATCCTATTCATCAAGTTCTCCTCTTAAAAACATCTGCCAATTATCATTATCAAGCTCTTTGGCAGTAATAAATAAATCCTTATCCCCTCTACCAGAAATATTAACTACAACTATTTTATCTTTGGACATACGAGGAACTTCTTTTATGGCATAAGCAACAGCATGAGAAGACTCGAGAGCAGGAATTATCCCTTCTTTTTCTGATAATAACTTGAAAGCACTTAAAGCCTCTTGGTCTGATACGTTTACATATTCAACCCTTTTTGTTGTATACAAAAAAGCATGCTCAGGACCAATGCCCGCATAATCAAGCCCTGCGCTTACTGAATGAGTTGGGCTAACCTGCCCATCTTCATCCTGAAGGAAAAAAGACCTATACCCTTGAACAATTCCTTCTTGTGGCGCATCAACTGAAACTCTAGATGCATGCTCACCTGTTTTGTCTCCAATTCCGCCTGCCTCAACTCCGATTAATCTTACTTGGTCGTTTAAAAAACTACTAAACATCCCTATCGCATTTGAACCACCACCGACACATGCAATGCAGGCATCAGGTAAACGACCTTCTCTGCTTTGTAGTTGTTCTTTAATTTCCTTCCCAATGACAGATTGGAAATCCCTAACGATGGTTGGAAAAGGATGTGGACCCAAAGCTGAACCAAGCAAATAATGTGTATCATTTAAATTCTCTATCCAATACTTAAGTGCGGCATTAACTGCATCTTTAAGTGTCCTTGTGCCATATTTAACAGGAATAACTTCAGCTCCCAAAAGCTTCATAGAAAAAACATTGGGATACTGACGCTTAACATCCACCTCTCCCATGAACACTTTGCACCTCATGCCAAGCTTTGCCGCCACAGTTGCCGTAGCAACTCCATGCTGGCCTGCGCCTGTCTCGGCTATCAAACAAGTCTTGCCCATTCTTTTAGCTAACAGTGCCTGCCCAATAGCATTATTAATTTTATGAGCTCCTGTATGGTCAAGGCTTTCCAGTTTTAAATAGACCTTAGCCCCCCCAAGTATCTTTGTGAGATTCTCTGCATAATATAACGGTGATGGTCTTCCAACATAATTATTAAATAAATCTGTTAACTCTTTTTGAAATAATGGATCGACTATTGATTGCTCGTAACACTTCTCAAGCTCGTCCAACGCAGGAATAAGCATCTCTGGAACAAACCTTCCTCCAAACTGACCAAAATATGACTTCATTATTTTTTACCTTTCGCTATTGCAATAATCTCACTACATTTTACTATATCTTTATTGCCAGGACTAAGTTCTACTGAACTATTCACATCTACCTCAATAAAAGGCAACTTTAATATATCTTCAATATTATTCAAACCAATTCCTCCAGCTACAATAATATTCTCTGTCTTTTCAAGGGCTTTTATTATTAGCTCTAAGGGAATACTAAGACCTGTACCACCATAACTATCCTTTACAAAACTATCCAATAAAAACTTCGTACCCTTTGGAAAACTATCTATTATTGCTAATGAACTCGCATCTTTAACTCTGATAACTTTCCAAAACGGAAGCCCTAACTCTTCACAAAACTCAGGAGACTCCTCACCATGAAGTTGGACAATATCTAGCTTTGCCTCTGCGTATACCTCTCTTATTCTATCAGCTGTTTCATTAACAAACACTCCTACTTTGGTTACTCTATTATTAATAAACCCAGCCACTTTACTTGGTGATACATACCTTAAAGACTTCTCATAAAAAATAAACCCCAAATAATCTACTCCAAGATTAGCAAGAGCATCAAAATCTTGCTTACTTGTAATTCCACAAATTTTAATACCTCTACGGCCCATCAGTTCATTAATCTTTACTCTAACGTTACTACTGACCAAAATGGACTCACCTATTAATGCACCAAAAAAACCTGCATCTTTTAATCTTTCAATAACTTCATTATTCTTTATCCCTGATTCGCTTATTACTTTTATCTTAGTTGGGATAAGCTTCTTTAGTCTAAAAGATATCTCAATGTCCGTCTTAAAAGTCTTGAGATCTCGATTGTTTATCCCTAACAAAACTGGGTCTAATTTCAAAGCTCTATTAAGCTCCTCTTCATTATGAATTTCTACTAATGGGGTCATCCCATAACTGACTATCAGGTCATATAATTCTCTTAACTTATCATCATCTAAACAAGCTACTATTAATAAAACAATATCTGCCCCAAGTTCATAG
>JBAXBT010000165.1:0-3748 GCA_037141875.1 Candidatus Riflemargulisbacteria bacterium | reverse complement strand
AATATTAGGAGAAGAGCTGTTTCGTGTTAGCCCAGAGGATGCTATTTTTAATAATAGTACTCAAGTGGAATTGTTATATTCTTGGGTTAATAATTTAAGGGTATCGCTGGGTGCATCATTATTTCAAGTGCCACAATTTATTGTAAAGCAAACAGATATTACTAAAGACAAAAAAGAAGTAGTTCCAACTACTCAGCAAGGCAATGTCGCTGCAGGGAAACCAGGACAGCCAGGACTGCCAGCAGTGCAACCAGGACAGCCAGTTGTGCAAGCAGGGGCTGCTGCCAACGCTCCTCCCGTGATAGCTCCGACAGTAGAGGACGAAGCTAAACTTAAGGATAAACAGTTGAAGGCTGTTATTAAAGTCTACGAGAAGCTCCCCGACGAAAAGGTTTCAAATATTTTTAATAAAATGAAACAAGAAGAATTAGTGAACATTTTGAAATATTTGTCAGTCAAGAAAATGAGCAAAGTTGTTTCTTTGTTGACTGGCGACAAAGCGGTAAGTGCCTATCGGAAGATGATAAATAATGGAACTCCAGCCGAACAAGCAAAGATGTTTAAGCGATATATCCAAATCTGGGAAAAGGTTCCTGATGATCAGCTTGTTATTATATTTAAGAAAATGACGACAGATGAGAAACTGGATATCTTCCGAAAGATTTCAGTTAAAAAGAAAGCTAAGGTATTTGATTTGTTGCCGGCGGATGAAGCGAAACTTTATCTTCAGCTATTAGAGGAACCGGTTAAGCCAGTTGCAGCAGTTACACCTTAAGGCTGCCGCTGCCTTTGTTCTTTTGCATATTGAGTAATTGTTCTTGTCGTTCTTTTTCTTTGATTTGTTTATCGATAATACTTTTCAAGAAGAGAAGCCCTTCTTCGTGTTCTTTAAGTTTATCTCTAATTAGTTCCAGAAATGATGTTTTAATGGGTTTATTTTCATATTGAAGATAGGAGAATAAGGATTTGACGTCAGGTATTTCTTTTAGAAAACCAAAAGCATCAGATTCAATGTTTTCTTCTTTAAATTCATGGAAGTTTTTGTAGCGTAATCCTTTGGTAAGCATTTCTAATAGCAATTTGCTTTCTTGTTTGGGAAGTTTCGTCTCGTTTTTTAGATATTCAATTAGTTTCTGATATCTGTAGAGTGATGCTACAACTTGGTCGAATGGGCCTTTATTCTTTTTTCTAACGCCGACCTTGGCAATATCTTGAAATGATTCTGGTTGGTCTATATAACCATCTAAATTGTCATTTATGTTTTCCATAGTTTCAATTATGACATATTTGGGCAAAAGTGTAAATATGTAAGGGAATGTTCAATTGTTGAGCTGTTTAATTGTTTAAAATATGTTTAAAAATGTGGGAATTTTTTATCAGTGTTCCGATATATATTTAATGAATAAAGGTTAAGAGGAGAAAATTAATTGAGAAATAAGATAGTTGCTAATAGGAATAGGCTGATTATAGGTAAAGAAGATGTATTGGTGATTAATTCACCAAATAAAATTGTTGGGCTGCCTCTTAATATCCAACATGTCAATTTATCAAATGAAGAATTATTAAAGTTACAACAAGAACAGAAAGAAAGAAATGCTAAATTATCAATTAGCGATATTTTTAGTATGGTAAAAAAGAGCATAGGCGAGGATTCAATGTTGTTTATTTTAATAGAAGATATCGTTAATCCTAAGGGTTCATTAGCTAAAAGCATACAAGAAGCAGAAGCGCTAGGACATAAGGGGATAAGTGCTTTTGATTATGCTTATAAACCATATTTAGAAATGGCAAAGAAAATGCCTCCACACTTAGGGAATGGGTTTATTGATGCTTATGCGTTTATTCATAGTGTTGTTGCAAAGACTCAAGTTGAGGTGGAGTTTAAGAGAAAATTAATGGAAGCATTAGAGACATCAGATAAACAAGTATTATTAGTTGCACCAAGATGTTTATTGGATACTGTATTAATTGATGAATTATGTAATCATCCGAATTATGCAGGTGCTCTTGTGCAAGATTTAACAGATGAGTCTTCTCATATTAAAACTCTTTCAAGACAAAAGGGAAAAATGTTAATTGGAATTAATAATGTTGAGAAATATAAACGAATTGCAAATCATACAGTTGGAGTAGTCGACGATAATCACTTTACAGGAGATAGTTCAAAAATAAACATTATTTTTAGTCCAGCAATTAGTGATTTTGAATGCGCACAAGAAACTGCTGAGGTGTTAGCAGTTAGAGAGCAACTAGTGAGCAACTTCTCTGCGTATTCAGCTACATCTGTAGATGGACAGGAACTAATCTTAGCTGGAACCACTGCTTCAGGTGACGATGATTTTGAGATGAATGGTTATTATAAGGGAATTGGATTATATAGAACAGAGTTCGGATTATCTCCTGAAGAAGGAATTACTAAATGTTTAAAATCTAAGTTTTCTGATTTTAAAAAAGTTCAATCAGAGCATGGAAGAGGAACTGTTAATGATAGGGTATCGGATATTACGTCAGACAAATCTGTCGTTAATAATAAACATGAGTCAGTTAGGTATCTTTTAAATATAAATGACGGCAGAAAACTGTTAGTTAGGGATTTGCTTACAGATTTAATATTAAGTGGGGCTAAACAATTTACGCCGAATGTTTTTGAGTCAGGTTTAATAAATATTTTAATCCCGAATGTTCAGAACGTTGAAGAAGTTAAAGAAGTAAAGAAAATTTTAGAGTATTGCAAATCTGCACTTAAGGGACTCGCGTACGATGCCAATGATGAGCTTACCGGATATATACAGGATTTTATTGCAGAGGCAAGAGGAGTTAATATTGGTGGTGCCGTAACCATTCCAAAGAATGGTCCGATACCTTTTGATGCAAATATAAGAGTTGGGTGCATGATAGAGAACCCTTTTGCGTTAAGAGATATTGATAGTTTACGGGAACAAGTTAATTTTTATACAGTAGGAATGAATGATATGACTTGGTATCATCATGTTTTATTAAAACTTAATCCTGAATATTTTGAAGATCGAAAGTTTAGTGTTCAAGAAGGAGAGGATTTATTTGCTCCAGTTCTAAAAGCAGATGTAGGGTCAAAACGGATAGTCGATGGTCAGTTGGAAAGTGTTTTAGTTGGAACTCAAACGGAACCTCTAGTATTACGTGCTTTTTTATTAGAAAAGGGTGTTATTGATAAAGTAGGTAATGTTCTTATGGACTATAAAGAAATAAGCAATTTAGATCTAGATCTAGAAGAAGGAATAGAAGGAAGAATAAAGACATTGTTGTTAAGGTTAACTATAGATGTAGATAGTCTGCCAGGCAGGGATAGAACAGAATTCAATGAACCTAAGTTGGCGTATAATCCTAGGATTTTAAGTGCTATGGCTTATTCAATAAATCTCTTTAATAAATTAACAAAAACAGATCCTGGGAAAGCTAAATATATTGGGTCATGTGGAGATGTAGATGCTGAATTGTTGCCGTTTTTAGTAGGCAGTGGGTTGCCAAAACTATCAGTGTATACAAGGGATATTGGGTATATTAAATTTTATTTGAGAAATCTGAATGCAGGTGAATGTAGGGCTATGCTACCGCAGTTGTTGGGAGCGAAAGATGCGCTTGCAGCATATAAGATTCTCAGTAAGAGGCATGAAAAGTTTAATAGCGTCTTTCAGCATGATCAACTTCCACTTCAACTGAGGGAACAATTGATTTCTTGTAAGAGAGATAAGGTTCTGATGGATGAATC
>JBAXBT010000164.1:0-3757 GCA_037141875.1 Candidatus Riflemargulisbacteria bacterium | reverse complement strand
AACTCTGGAGGCACAGAAGAAGATCCATGAAGAACAATTGGAAAGCCTGGAATTTTAATTTCTATTGCTTCTAGTATATCAAGTCTTATCTTTGGATCCTGTCCAGGCTTAAACTTAAAAGCACCATGAGATGTGCCAACTGCAATAGCTAAACTATCTACACCAGTTTTTGAAACAAATTCTTCTACTTCCTCTGGCTGAGTGTATACGTGCTCAGCAGCATGAACATCATCTTCTACTCCAGCTAAAACGCCTAATTCACCTTCAACAGTAACATAATCATTTCTTGAATGAGCATATTCAACAACTTGTTTTGTTAATTTAATATTTTCTTCAAAAGAATGATGTGAACCATCAATCATTACAGAAGAAAATCCTGTATCGATACAATCCTTACATATTTGAAAATCTGCACCGTGGTCTAAATGCAGTACTATTGGAATATTAAGACCTAACTCTTTTGCATATTCAACTGCTCCTTGTGCCATATATCGAAGCAACGTCTGGTTAGCATATTTTCTTGCACCAGAAGACACTTGCAAAATTACAGGTGACTTTGTTTCAACACAAGCTTGAATAATAGCTTGCATTTGCTCCATATTATTGAAATTATAAGCTGGAACAGCATATCCACCTGTAACTGCTTTCGCGAACATTTCTTTACTATTAACTAAACCTAATTCTTTGTAACTTACTGTCATTTTAACCCTCCATTAATAATTTATAATTTCCATAAAGCTATCAACTTTTAAACTTGCTCCACCAACTAAGGCCCCATCAATATCTGACTTACCCATTAACTCGCTACTACTTTCAGGAGTAACGCTTCCGCCATATAGGATAGACACTTGTTCCGCTACTGCCGTGCTAGACATTGCAACTAATAGTTTACGAATAAACACATGTACATCATTTGCTTGCTGAGGTGTAGCAGTCTTACCTGTACCTATAGCCCAAACAGGCTCATAAGCTAAAACTATCTTTTTTAAATCATCAGAAGATATGTCTTTAAGACCTTCTTCTATCTGCTCTTTTATAACCTTTTCAACCTTACCAGATTCTCTTTGTTCTAATGTTTCGCCTACACAATAGATTGGGAAAAGATTATTTTCTAAAGCAACTTTAATTTTCTTATTCAAAAACTGATTTGTTTCATTAAAATATTGCCTTCTTTCTGAGTGACCAATTATTACATATTTACAACCAACACTTCTTAACATAGAAGCATTAATTTCCCCAGTGTATGCACCCTTTTCTTCAGTGTACATATTCTGAGCTCCAAGTTTTATGTCGGAATCTTTAACTATAGCATTTACAGCAGAAAGATTAGTAAAAGAAGGACAAATCACAACCTCTACTTTATTCTTATTCTTAAACCCCTTCTTTAACTTTTCTACTAATTGAACTGCCTCATCAAGGTCTTTATTCATTTTCCAATTACCTGCAATTATCATTTTTCCCATTTCAAAACTCCCTTCTTAAACTTCTAAATTATTATTGGCACAAAAATTATAGTTATTAATATCACTACTTTTAAAAAAGCATTTATTGATGGCCCCAAAACATCTTTCATGCAATCTCCATAGAGGTCAGCCTCTGTAGCATTCGCATATCTACTAGTTTTTGTCCCACCTAAAAAACCCTTTTCTATATAATCTTTAGCATTACCTAACAATATTCCTGAGTTAGTATAACTTATTGATAAAAATGTTGAAACCATAATGCATCCCACAAAAAAAGCAGCTAGAACCTCTACACTTAAAAACCTACCAATAAGAAAAGGTAAAAAGAAAATAAATAATGAAGGCATCATTAAGTCTTTAAGTATATGCATCCCATGTATTCTAATAAACCTTCTTAAATCAGGATTAGTTTTCCCTTCTTTTAAATAAGGGATCTCTTGAAGCTGAAGATTAGACTCGTCATACATAGCCGTTACTGTATAAGATAGACCTCTAATAAGAGCTGAAACAAAAATATAAGGGAAAATACCACCAAGAAATAAGGAAAGCATTATCACGGGATGGAATAAAGGAATACTGTTATAGTTTATTCCAGAAATCTGAACAAATGATAAAAAAAACGAAAAGGCCATAAATAAAACAGCGTATGAGGAAGCATGCTTGCCAACTGCTGATAATGCATTACCTACGGAATTCATTTGTTGGATATCTCTTAAATATTTGTTTTCATTTTTGTCCATATTTGCTACACCATTTAATGTGTCTAAAAATGGAGCGGAAAAAGAAGAAGCTACCGTTAACGGCAACATAGAAGAAAAACCTATGCCAACTAAAATTATTCCATAGTAGTCAGAAATTCTATAGGCAATAAATACAAAAATAGATGCAATAATGATTGGAATATATGTTGTTCTCATCCCTACTGAAATAGCATTAAAAATTGAAAGAACTGAACTATATTGAGATAAATAGGCATTATCTTTAACTTGTTTATGTGAATCAGAGGTATAAATATCTGTTAGCACTCCAATTATTAAAGAAAAAATTACACCCATTAAAACACATACAAACGGACTCATTTGAGGAGACAACCACAAAAACTTATTTGTAGTTATTAATGGCAAAACCTGTCCTTTAGTCACATAATAAACAAAAACACCTATAATAATCATAGAAAAATAAGTAGCATGTAAAGGCTTTAAACTAGTAGCAATAAGTTGCTTACGTTTAAAAAGTAAAAATAAAAAACTAAAAAGAAAACCAATGATCAAACTACCAATACCAATAATAATAGGATAATAAACTAGAACTAAAGCATCTTTAATAGGTATTGCATCAGATACAAAATAAGCTCCGACATACAGGGTTACAGCAACAAACATTCCTATAAAAACCTCTATTAAATTAAAATTAATAGCTAATCCACTATTTAAAAAATCACCAACTTTATCTGCTAAAGCAGAAACATTTCTAGTATCATCAATCCCAATATCTTTATGCTCTTTAGCAATAAGTTCTGCGGAAATATCTGCTCCTTTGGCAAATAATCCACCTGCTACTTGAAGAAAAAAAGTAACAATAGCCATCCCCATCAAATAATACAAAGTTGGCATAGAACCAAACAAAAAGAAAACAAGAAAAAGACCAGTAAGTGGAATTACCGTTAAAAAAATAGCAAAAATAATTCCTACAGCATAATAAAGGTCAAAAAGTTTAGATGGTTCATTTAAAAGATCTAACTCTTTCTTAGCAACAAACCTAAATGTAAAAGGAAAAGCAAAATAAGCACAAAATATGGCAAAAAAACCGCCAATAAAAAAAGAAATTATATTAGCGAATACAATAGATGCCCCAAACAAAAAAGATAAAACAAGAAAAAAGGACATAAAAGCAATTAAAAGAAATACACTAAATAAGAAATATCTTCTTAACAAATATAAAAAATTTTCTCTTATAAGGTCTATTATATTCTGAAAAAGTGCTTTACCTTCCATGAAAACCTCGTGTAATAAATTTGGTGCACCGTGAAGGATTTGAACCTTCGGCCCTCTGATTAAGAGTCAGATGCTCTACCAACTGAGCTAACGGTGCGTGACCTATTTTTTGCATTCACAGTATACCAGAAACGTTACCCTTGAACAATGAATAAGTGACGAAGTATATAGCTTAACTAAATAACTTGGCTTGCCCAGTCGTAGCTTTGCAATAAATGATTATCTATTGTCCAGCTTCGTCTTACGACTATGCCGTGACAGTCTTCGCTAATGCTCTGCGTTCCTTATCGCAAAGCGAAG
>JBAXBT010000163.1:0-3806 GCA_037141875.1 Candidatus Riflemargulisbacteria bacterium | reverse complement strand
TAGCAGGTCTAAATAATGTGTGTAATGAACCATAAAATCCTTTTGCAAGATCTAGTATCTTCTTTCTTTTTCCGACTCTAACATTTCCTCTTTTAACTCTTACCATTTGCTTCTCCTTATAACGTCTTGATAATGCTTATATTGCTAGCATTCTTCTTATTTTTGGAACGTTTGTGCTATCTAGAACAACAGCACCTTGTCTATTCTTCTTCTTTTTTGCAGATTCTTTTTCTAAGATATGGGAATTGTTCATCTTATAGTGTCTGATCTTTCCCGTACCAGTTGTTTTAAATCTTTTTTTTGCTGAACTTCTTGTTTTCATCTTAGGCATTTTTACTACTCCTGTAAACTTTATTTCTTTTTAGGTATTAACATCATATTGATGAATTTACCATTAATGCTTGGTTCTTGTTCTACAGTAGCCAACTCTTGCAGATCAGCAATAAACTTCAGCATTATATTCATTCCAAGCTCCGAATGGGTTATTTCCCGTCCTTTGAACATCAAAGTCGCTTTGACTTTGTAACCTTTATCTAAAAATTTAATAGCAGCGTTAACTCGTACTTGAAAGTCATGTTCACTTATTTTGGGACTTAACTTTAGTTCCTTGATAACTCCGCTTTTGCTGTTCTTTTTAGCTTTTTTTTCAATTTTACCTTGATTGTAAAGGTAATGGGTATAGTCCATTATTTTACAAACAGGAGGTTCTGAACCAGGAGATACTGCTACTAGGTCAAGTTCTTGTTCTAGAGCCATCGCTAATGCGTCTTTTAGACTTACAATCTTTTGGTCTTTTGTATCTTCGTCTATAAGCCTTATTTCAGTTGCTTGTATCTCTTTATTTTTTGGCAGATGTTTTACTATCTCGTATCCTCCTATTTAAGTACGTAAGAATTATACACTTCGACTTCGCTGCGTGCAAGCACAAGTTGACGTAGCGTTATTGCTTTTCATTATTTATTCTACTAAATAAGTTAACAATCTCATCAAGACTAAGATTTTCATTTTCTTTTTCACCATGTTTTCTTGTGGATAGTATTTTAGTTTCGGCTTCTTTTTCTCCTATAATGATGGAAAAAGGAATTTTTTGTTTTTGGGCGTCTCTTATTTTAAAACCAAGTTTCTCATTACGGTCATCTAGTTCGCCTCTGAATCCTTTTGCCTTTAGTTTATCGAAAACTTCAAGAGCAAAGGAGCTAATAGTTTCTGAGTCATTTATTGTAATAATTTTATATTGAATAGGGGATAACCAGAATGGAAATTTCCCAGAGTAATGCTCAATAAGTATTCCAAAGAACCTTTCAAGTGAGCCGAGAAGAGCACGATGTATCATATAGGGCCTATGCTTTTGACCATCTTGACCTATATAACTCATATCAAAGCGTTCAGGCAGGTTAAAATCAAACTGGATGGTTGATAACTGCCATTCTCTATTAAGTGCATCTTTAATTTTAAAGTCTATTTTTGGGCCGTAGAAGGCTCCGCCACCTTCATCGATTTTGTAGTTAGTTATATTTTCCATCTCTAAAGCTTTTTTAAGACCAGCGATAGCATTATCCCAAAGAGATTGCTCGCCAACTGATTTTGCTGGTTTTGTGGACACGTAATAATCTATTTCTTTAAACCCTAGGGTATTTAATATATGGTTAGAGAACTTAATTACTTCATGGATTTCTTTTTCCATTTGTTCTGGAGTGCAAAATATATGAGCATCGTCTTGAGTAAAGCCTCTTACACGCATAGTTCCATGTAGAACTCCAGAGCGTTCATAACGATAAACTGTTCCAAGTTCAGCCCAACGAAGAGGTAGGTCACGATAGGAACGGAGTTGTGATTTGTAAATCATTATATGAAAAGGACAGTTCATTGGCTTTAGATAGTATTCTTTTTCGTCTATTTTCATAGGAGAGAACATGTTTTCTGCATAAAAACCTAGATGACCAGATGTTTCCCAGAGCCAGCTTTGTCCAATATGTGGTGTATAAAGAAGCTCATAGCCATTGTTGAAATGTTCATCTTTCCAATAGGATTCAAGTAGGTGTCTTAATCTAGCACCTTTGGGATGCCAATAAATAAGACCTGGACCTGTTTCTTCTTGAATGCTGAATAAATCGAGTTCTTTGCCAAGTTTACGATGATCTCTTTTCTCTGCTTCTTCCATTTGAAAGAGGTAGTCCTTAAGTTGGTCTTTAGTTTCAAAGGCAGTACCGTAAATCCTTTGTAACATTGGGTTTTTTTCGTCACCTCTCCAATAAGCGCCGGCTATTTTTAAAAGCTTAAATGCTTGAACTCTACCAGTTGTTTCTAAATGGGGGCCTCTACAAAGGTCCTCAAAATCACCTTGAGCATAATAGGATATCTCTTCAGTGTCTGGAAGCGCAGCAATAAGCTCCATTTTAAATGTTTGATTCATTTGAGATGTTTTTGATAGTGCTTGTTCTTTTGTAAATACACATTTATTTATTGGTAGATTGGTTTTGACTATTTTTTTCATTTCTTCTTCTATTTTAGGTAAATCAGCTTCAGAAATTGGGGATGAAAATTCGAAATCATAATAAAATCCATTATCGATAGAAGGACCTATTCCAAGTTTAGTGCCAGGGTATAACCTTACTACTGCTTGCGCAAGAATATGTGATGCTGTGTGTCTGAGAGTATTTAAGTCGGTCATTTTAGTTTAAATTAACAACTATGCCGTAAGGAAATACATCATCAAGTGTATTGCCTTCATCATCTAAAAATAATTGGATTGGTATCTCTTTTTGCATAGGTGAGGTATTAATTAGCATTGCTTCATCATGGAATATAATCCCAGGATGAGGAAGAACCTTGCTGGTAATAAGCTTAGGTAACATATTGCTTTTTATTTTATCAGATCCAAACTTTTTAGGTGTTAGGCTATCTCCTACCTTTTGAAGTAGAGAGTCAATAGTTGTCTTATCCTTCAAAAATATTTGAATGTGGTGTTCTTTTTTAATAACTTTAAATTTGTAAAGTATTGAATCCCATATTTTAACTAGTATGCTTTTTCTTCTTGAGATTTTCTTGTTTTTTAAATATGAACGTTTGTATTTTTTAAATATTTCACTTTTATGCATTGTAGTAACAAGTATTTCTTTAGATATTTCTTCGAATTGTTTACTTATTTTATTAAGTAAATCTTCGAGTGCTTGTTCTGGGGATTCACCAATACCCTTTGGACCAATAAAATGGGTAGTTGTAACCTCAAATTCGGTGTCAGAAAGTTCAGTTAAATGGAAGCGAATATCTGGTTCGTGAGTTTGTATATTTTCCATATGTAAATCCTAACATTTAATATGGTCAGTGTCTATCAAAAGTGATGCAACTTTTGGTTAATAAATATCTCTTTTTTGTGATTTATTTATATGAAAATTCTGTATAGTCCTGTCTTTATTAATGTCATTCCTTACAAGTCAGTTGATGACTGATATTTAGATCTCTCGACTACGCTCGAGATGACATAAAATATAAAATACATAAAACTATTGGTGACAATTATTTAAAGAGTTGTAGTGCTTCGTTCCTTGTTTTTGGGTCTGTGTCAAAGACACCTCTAACAGCGGAGGTTACCATTGAAGTTCCAGGTTTTTGGACTCCTCGCATACTCATACAAAGATGTTCAGCCTCAATATATACCATAACTCCTTGTGGTTTAAATTCCTTCATAATGAAGTTTGCTATTTGAGTAGTTAGTCTTTCTTGTAATTGAAGCCTTTTAGAGAAAGTGTCAGTAATTCTTGCTAATTTACTGATTCCAGATATTTTTTTATTAGGAATGTAGGCAA
>JBAXBT010000162.1:0-3820 GCA_037141875.1 Candidatus Riflemargulisbacteria bacterium | reverse complement strand
AAAGTATTAAATCTTGTTTATCTACATAAAGCTGTTGAATATGGACTAGATATGGCAATCTTCAATGCTGAACATTTTCATCCTCTTTCAACATTAAATAAAACAGAAGTAGCTCTTGCAGAAAATTTAATACTCAATACCAAACCAAATGCACTAACAGAGTTTATTGAATATTTTCAAAATAATAAAACAGAAAATACTACTCAAAAAACAGATAAAAAAATAGCAAATGAAAATATCACTTTAGATAAACTCATCCAACAAAAAATAGTAACAAGAGATAAAGAAAATATAGTTGAACTGCTTGAAAAACTAAGACAAACAATGAAAACTGAAGAAATAATTAATACAGTACTTCTTCCTGCCATGAAAATAGTAGGCGATAAAATGGAAAAAGGAGAGATTATTCTACCGTTTGTTCTCGAGTCAGCGGAAATAATGAAGCGCTCCATCACTCATCTTGAACAATATTTAGATAAAAACAGTAACTTATCCAAAGGAACTATCGTACTTGCTACTGTTTACGGTGATGTTCATGATATTGGCAAAAACCTTGTTAAAACTATCACTGAAAATAACGGTTATAAAGTTATTGACCTTGGCAAACAAGTCCCAGCAGATATTATTATCGAAACTGCTCTAAAGGAAAATGCTGACGCTATAACCCTTTCTGCCTTACTTGTTACCACTTCTAAACAAATGCAACTTGTTGTAGAGAAACTTCATGCTTTGGGAAAAAGCATTCCCGTTATTATTGGTGGAGCGGCCATAAACGAAAACTTTGCCAACACCATTTCTAAGGTGAACGGCAAACCATATAAAGGAGGAGTATTCTACTCTAAAGATGCCTTCAGTGGACTAAAAATACTAGAGGATTTAATAAATGGTTCAAAAAAAAATAATTGATCCTGATAAATTCATTCCCTTTATCAACAAACAAGTACTTTTTAAAACTTCTTGGGGATTAAAAAACAATAATCCAGAAACAATTCTTGAATTAGAAAAAGCATTTACTAATATAAAAGAAATTGTAATAAATTCAAATGTAAAAGGCATTGTTTTCTATGATACTTTTCAGATTACTAAAACAGATACAACCATCTCCTTTCCCGACCAAGATATTACTTGGCAATTCCCAACAATAGACAACAAAAATGTTGCCTCTTCAGCAGGAAACAAAATTGTACTTCAAGTAGTGACTTTAGGCAAAGAAGTACTGACTCAATATGAAAGATTTGAAAAAGAAGGAAACTACTCAAACGCTTTTTACTTCCACGGGTTTACTACTTGGATGGCAGAAGCTTTGGCCCAATATAATCACAACACCATGAGAAATGAACTTGGCAGCAGAGTACCACCAGAGAGATATTCGTTCGGATATTCTCTATGCCCTGACATGAGCATGCAAAAAGATCTTTTTACACTTCTTGAACTAAATGAATCTAAGGATGTTGCTTTAACTGAAAGCTATATGATGTATCCTGAGCAAAGCACCAGCGCCTTAATATTGCATTAAAAATACGCCAAAAGTGTTTTCAATACACTCTTTTTTCTGGAATTAAAATTCACATTATCTGAAAAGTCTATTTTGGCGCAATATCCAATTATGCCTCTGCTATCTTTAACCTCAGCGATTGTATATTCAAAATCTTGCTGAGAAATACGATTTCCTGTAACGGAATCCAATAGGTTCTGTTTCCAATAAGTCATAAGCTTCTGTAAGTCTTTCTTTGTTTTACCAAAAACAAACATACTATCAGCTTGTTTTCCCATATTTTCTCTATCTGTTGGTGTAACTAAAAGTATTCCAAAGTTTCTTCTCTTCTCAAATGTTTTTTCGGCTAATTCTAAAGGAACATCTTTTGCTTTAGAAAGATGAATAGATAGTAAGTCTTTATTCAACTCCCACTGCCAAGCCATAACGTCTATTCCATATTCCGCTTTATAATCCTTAACATCACCAGCATCATAAAGTGCGTTCCTGTTTTGCAACATCTTATTTCTGAAAACATCTGCCTGAATAGACCTATATCTGCTTGCTTCTTCAAGTTGTATTGACTGTTTATCTTTTTGATACCTAGCACTTTCATGAAATTTATTTCCATAACTAACACCCTGCTCTACAGCTAAACAATATGCTGCAACTTCATCAAACAAATAATCATCCTGATCTATGAATCTTTCTTTCATGTTTGAGTCTATAAGCATCGCACCAAGTCCAAGTCTAGCGAGCTGCGCTGGAAAACTAACATTCCTTCTAAACTGCAAATAGTCTTTTAAAATCATTGCCACTGTTGAGCTATTGCTACCTATACTCACACCACTCGAAAGCCCACCCTTGTCTTCATGATGGTCTTTTTTTACTATAAATTTTGGATCTATACCTTTTAAACTAGAAGTAGGCTCTTGCGTATCAACTAATATTAACCCCATATTTTCTTTATAGTATTCAGCTTGCGTTACAATTCCAGCAAACTTATTATCGTCATTAACAACTGGTACAGCGTAGACTTTCTCAAGAGTTATCTGCATAGCAGAATCCATTTCTACATTTAACTCAAACTGAATATCTTCAGGAACTTTCTCTCGTGTAGATTTATAGATATTCTTCCATGCCAAAGCATCAGCTATTGTCAACTCTTTCAGGTCTCTTCCTTTAACAATTTCTGTCATAAGGAACTCTTCTCTTTCCACATGTCTCAAACATCCAAGATACTTACCATTGGCATCAATTATAGGCATAAGCACCCTTAGCCCAGGCTTATATTTAAGAACATTTTTTGTTGCCTCCAAGTAATTCATTTCAGGTGTAACTACTGGCAAATGAGCTGAAGTAATCATCTTTCTTTTTGCACAAACATATGGGTTATCATTTAGGTTAGTAAAAAAAGCTTCAGTGAAACCCTTTCTGCCAAGAACAGAATCCACATAGTCTCTGACTTCTTCTTGCAACACACCTTCATAACAAGGTTTTATCATTAATCGTTTATCCCCTGTTTGAAACATTAAATATGACATCATAATTACTGAAACGATAGAATCAACATCAGGGTTAGTATGTCCAGAAATAGGAAGATACACTGTATCAACGCTGCTTTTCACTTTTGGTATATAATCTGACATAGGGGCTTTATTTGAAGCAAAAAATCTTTTATTAAAAGCATCGAACTTGTTTGGATGATAATTCGCAATAAGCCAACACAGTTTACCCATGCTAGTTACTTTTTCTGACGTACGCACCCCGGTTTCTGCTTCAACTTGTTGTAACAGATTCGGCAACTATATAACTACATCTACAAAATTACTCCAAACAAAAGATGGTGTATCAGAATATTTAGAAAGCAAAAAATCACAGAATGTACCAACATAAACTCCAAGCGCTACTTCGCCTATATTATTCTGGTTAACAGGCAAAGATATTATTTTATAGTGCATTTTGAAATTTATTATTGCATTAAACATATGAATATATCGGCAAAATCAATATAAAATTGCAACGAAAAATAACTACATGTAAAAAACTATTTAATCCACCCACAACTTCAATGAAGCTATCATCGATGGCAAGTCCTCTGGACTAACTTTTCTGGCTGTTATTGCATTAATAAATGACTTCCCATATCCTTTATGTTTAACTCTTTTATCTAGAATTATAACCGCACCTTTATCTGTTTTAGACCTAATAAGTCTACCAATTCCTTGTTTAAACTTTACAACTGCTTTAGGTACAACATAATCAAAAAAACTACTTCTTCCCAATGTAGCAACTTGCTCCATCCTCGCCATAACTATAGGATCCGTTGGAACATCAAAAGGAAGC
>JBAXBT010000161.1:0-3826 GCA_037141875.1 Candidatus Riflemargulisbacteria bacterium | reverse complement strand
GACGAAGCGCTTGATGATGAGGACGAACTAGACGAAGACGACGAAGACGATGATGACGAGCTTGATGATTCTGTAGTTTCTGTGGTTTCTGTAGTTTCAGTAGTCTCTGTAGTTGTTGGTTTAATAGTGGGCCATATAATAGGAGCCCCTGGATGTATTCCTCCTCCGGAACCTGCGCCAACACTATCCATGACTAACCTCCATAACTCTTACCCCAGACCTATATCTGATTATACCAATAAATTAGACAACTGATAACCGGGAAAGTTCCGTTAAAGCATTAACGAATCAATAAAAATTCTAACTGAATCTTTACCAATCTCTTTTAAAGAAAAAGCCTCTCTATCCATTAACCATTGCAATAAAAGCCCATCTATCATTGATAATAATTGTATGCTCTTAACTTGAGGATCCATTTTTCTAAATACCCCTACATTAACACCATCCTCTAGAATTCCAGCCATTAGGCTTCTTAAAGACTGATAAACATCTTTTATCTCTTGAGAACTTATCTTTGGATTCCTAACTAGCTCAGTCCAAAAATCAAAATAAATATAATAAGTATCAGAATATTTCTCGATTGTTGCAAAATATTGGTCATAAAATATCACTATTTGTTCTGATGGGTCTTTCACTGCAGTCATAACATCTTGTATTTGTGCCTCAAGGATTGCAAACCACATCTTAAATATCTCTAGGAATAACTCATCCTTACTATCAAAATATTCATAAAGAGTGCCCTTCCCTACATCAGCAGAAATAGCAACATCATTCATTTTAGCATCACGGAAAGTGTACTTAGCAAATATAGGAATCGCAGCTTGAACTAAACGTGAACGTTTTTCTTGTTTATTAACTATCTTGGGCAAAAAAAAATCCTCCTAAATGGGTGTAGATACAAGTTTACAAATTATCTACCCATCAGTCAACAAAACCTAAAAATATTATCAATAAATTTTATACTAATAATTACTAATTACCTCGATGCGATATATTCTAATAATAAAAGCATATTAAACCGTCTTACGACGGAATAATATGTTATTTGTAAATAATTATGATTTTTTTAGAAAACTAGCAACTTTTAGCTAATGTTCTGATACAAGAAGTACATACTTGAATTTTTTTATTAGCAATTTTCTTTATCTGGAGATTAGGAAGAAAACGTCTTCTTGTTCTTCTCTTAGAGTGAGAAACGTTATTTCCTGACATCGGTCCTTTTCCACAAACTTCACATTTTTTAGCCATCTCTTACACCTTCTACAATTTGTATTGATTATTTTGAAAACCAGTATACTTTATCATAAATGGAAGCAAGTAACAATAAGCAAATTTCAACTATTTACCTTAAAAAAAACCATTCCGTTATGAACTTCTTTTATTATTTTGTTTTTAACTTCCAACTCAATCAAAAATTCCCTTAACTCTCGTGCCTCACTACTAAAAGCAGTCAACAACTCCTCAAAAACAGCAGGTCTTCTTATAAGATAATCAATAACAGCTTCCTCAGTTAACTTATTGCCTATACTGTTTTTCTTCTGTACACCAATTATATCAATATCTTTAAAATTTAGCTGATTAGCTACTGATTGAAGTTCCTCAAAGGATAAAGGCAGTGCCACTCCATAAGCCGGTGGTCTAGCAACTGTGTTAAGTTGTACCCTATCAGGCTGAATCTTAACAATTGCCTCAGAAAGCAACGCAATCTCACTTAGACTATCGTTAATCCCTTTAACAAATAATATCTCAAGCCACATCTTGCCTACAAAGATTTTTCTAAATTCAATAAGCCCATTAACAACATCTTCTGCATATACATCCTTTACTGGACGATTAATCTTCTTAAAAACAGCTTGAGAAACAGCGTCAAGCGAAGGAACTATTAAATCAAGACCCAACAATTCTTTCCTGACTTCTTCTTTTCTTAAAAGTAATGAATTTGTCAGCATAACTATCGGATAAGAAAACTCCTGTTTAAGCGCAGATATCATCTTATCTAATTCTTTATGCAATGTTGGCTCACCAGAACCTGTCAGAGTCAGGAAATCAATTTCAGTATTTACATCTTTTATTTCTTTAATAAGCGTTGGCATATCAACATAAAAAATTCTGTCTTCATCTAGCTTATCTGTTGGACAAACTTCACAATAAAGACAATCTAAATTACATTTTTTTCTAGGTACTAAATCTATCCCTAAAGATAACCCTAACCTTCTAGAAACAACCGGTCCGAAAGTATATTTATGGTTCATGAGTTCTCCCATCTTACTTTAATTCTTTAATCTTTTTAACTTCCATAAGAGTAAGTTCACGATAAGAACCGAGATTTAATTTCCCTAACTTTAACGGCCCTATCTCTACTCTCTTAAGCCTTGTAACCTCATAACCAAGCTGTTCAAACATTTTCCTTATCTGCCTATTTCTGCCTTCCTTTAAATGGATCTCCAATATTAAACCGTCATTATCCAAAATAAAACATTTTGAAGGCAAGGTCATCTTCCCCTCAAGCATAATACCAGTCTCAAACACTTCATGTGCTTTCTTATTTAAAGGCTTATCAATAGTCACTCGATAAATCTTAATAACCTTACTTTTTGGATGAATCAAAGCATTAGTTAACTCTCCATCATTTGTTAATAAAAGTAGCCCAGTACTTTGACGGTCAAGACGCCCAACAGCATGGAGTGATTCGAATTCCTTTGGCAAAAGATCATAAATAGTTTTACGGTACTTTGGATCATTTCTAGTAGTAATATAATCCTTAGGTTTATTTAAAATAAGATATTTTTTAGCATCTGTTTTGACCTGCTGATTCAAATAAACGATATTATCTTTTTTGGGATCTACTTTTACGCCTAACTCTGTTATTTTTTTTCCATTAACTTTAACTAGACCACTAGTAATATATTCTTCACACTTCCGTCTAGAAGCTATCCCACATTCAGCCATAAACTTCTGAAGCCTAACTTCCGTCATTAGTTAATCTTAATGATTTTTTTAACCTGATCCAATGTATTGGTAGCAACTTTTCTTGCTTTCTCATTACCAGCTAGGATTATCTTATCCAGTTCTGTTTTGTCTGCTATTAAGGACTGTCTCTTCTCTCTCATAGGCTTAAGAAAAGCAAGTAATGCATCCAACAATTCCTTTTTACAATCAACACATCCTATGGATGCGTCTCGACATCCAGAAGCAACCTTGGCCCCTTGTCCGAATATCTTCTGGAAAGCATAAATACCACAAACATCAGGGTTGCCTGGATCGGTTCTTCTTAACCGTTGAGGGTCAGTGAACATTGTCTTAATTTTTTTAACTACAACATCTTCTTCATCTGCCAAAAAAATAGCATTGTCATAACTCTTACTCATTTTTCGACCATCTGTCCCTGGCAAAACAGGAACATCAGTATAAAGGTCAACTGGGTCTTTAAAAAAATTAATTTTATAAAGAAAATTAAATCTCCTAGCTATTTCCCTAGTAAGCTCAAGGTGAGGAGCTTGGTCTTTGCCTACTGGGACAGCATCTGCCATATACATTAGAATATCCGCAGCTTGTAATACTGGATAACCAAGGAATCCATAAGTATTAAGATCCCTACCTTTAAGTTCCTCCATCTTACTTTTATAGGTAGGCACCCTTTCCAACCAAGGTAATGGAGTAATCATGGAAAGTATAAGATGTAATTCCGCATGCTCTGGAAGATATGATTGGACAAACAAAGTTGATTTAGCTGGATCTATCCCAGAAGCAATAAGATCAGCAACCACTTCATAAGTATTATCTTTAATACTTATAGCTTGTTCATAAGAGGTAGTAAGCGCATGTA
>JBAXBT010000160.1:0-3863 GCA_037141875.1 Candidatus Riflemargulisbacteria bacterium | reverse complement strand
AGTTCAAGAATTCATTCTTAATATCTATGTGCCTTGAGTGCAATTAATAAAAAAACTATAAGTTATTAATATAGTACCTGGCATGCTTCAGTTCGCCTGTTTTATTCAATAATCCAATCGATACCATTCCCTGAAGATCTCTTGTTACAGTAGAGTCAGAAGTATTTTTTACTATGCTTTTGTAATTATTAGCGCTTAGTCCACCTTTAAACCCGTTTATTCCTGCTTCAAATATCTTGCTTAGTACTTTAAGCTGTCTTTCGTTTAATAATTCAGAGTACTTGTCATATATTTTTGTTTTTTTGATAGTGAATTCAATTGTCTTACCAGTTAGCTTTTGAGCTTCTAAAACAAGTTTAGAAAAATATATAAGATAATCAGTTATCTCAAGTTTTTTATTATGTTCTTCTAGAGTATCGTAATACTCTTTCTTGTTTTTTTGTATTACTGAGGATATTGGAAGTAGAACAGGGTAATGGAATGAACTTGAGATCAGTTTTTCTGATAAAGCTCTTCCGATTCTGCCATTACCATCTTCAAAAGGATGAATCAAAACAAAATATAAATGAGCAATTCCAGCATTTATTATTGTATTTAGCTTGTTTGCACTCATTTGTGATGCTTCGTTGAACCATTCAGAATATCTTTCCATTTCAATAGGGATAATTCTTGAAGGTGGTGCTTCATAATGTATTTTTGGCTTATGTATAGGACCAGACACTACCTGCATAGGTTCATCATGTGTTCTGTATTTACCTATATTTTTGATATCACTTCTTCCTAATGCCAGTTTTTTGTGCCAGTTATATAGATATTCATTACTTAAGTTTTTATTATATGTGTCATATAGGTCAATCATCATATCTGATATTCCTTTTTCATTTTCTGGTATCTTTTTGTTATTTGTATGTAACCCAAAATTATTTCTAATAGAAGATTGCACACTCTCTCTATCAAGGATTTCACCCTCTATTTCAGAAGTATTCACAGCTTCTTCAGTGATAAGCTCAATAATGATATTTTTTTTATCATTATTATCAATGTGTTGATAAGCACCAAAAACAACACTGGATTCTGCTAGAAATTCAGCTTCAAAATCACTTAGTTGGGTTTTATTATAGGTAAAATTTGGCCATTTATCTGATTGCCAGTTCCAACTCATGAGCGATACACTTCCTTTCTATAGCTCACATTATATCACTTTTTTGAGCGATAAAACATTTTTCTATAGCTCGACTTAATTCTTTCCGCTTTCACTTCGACACGCTCAGTGACCGCTACGCCTTGGCAGGCAAAATCAAAATTATAAATGTCAAATAAATCGATTAATTCCAAATCATAAAAAATTTGTCCCGGAGCTATCTGAGAGAATATAAAATCGTAGATATTTCGATGTCATTTTAAGGAGCTAAATTAGAAAAACATAGCAAGGCAATGCTCCTGCATGTTGAATATTATATTATGAAGCTGGCAGTAGTTCACAAGGTGACAAGAAATATCCCAGATTTTAATGAAGCGAATTTGCGTAGGGACTAGCGGATTGTTAAGGTCGGCAATGAGACCTTAACGTAGAAGAAAGTTCAAGAATTCATTTTTAGTATTCCGTGTTCAAGGTGAAATTAATAAATAGATGCCAAGTAAGTGCAACTTACAAACCACTTCACTATTAAGTGTCAACAAGCTACAATTTACTCCATGTTTGGCATAATTGAAATAATTACATTACAAATATTAGAAAGAATCCTTCATCGAGTACCAGATGATCATTGTGTTTTTGTAGACGATAAGGTAGGCATTGCCTTAAATAATGCGCATTAGATTATTATTTGCCTTAGTAATTATTGCTTTATTTTGCGTAATATTTTATCTTGCTCAAGTTCCACCTGTACCAACAGGAAAAAACGTACAAGCCCATTTGGATTATTTAAGTAATGAATTCAAAAAGGTTAATGGTATAACTGATTTTAAAAAAGTTAGTATTGTTCAGCAATATGTATTAAATTTAGCTTCAATCCTATATCGTACAGAAGGGCATGTTTGGGAAATAAATGAACTAGCTAAGATGAAGATTGGTTCTTGTTATGATAGGTCCAGAGCTATAGAAACATTGCTCACTAATCTTGGATATCAAACCCGTCACATGCTGCTTCAGAGGTCAAAATAAATGGTCGTTGGTTATATGTAGATAACCTTAATTCCAGTTGGCAGGCAGTAGATGCAAAAGGTGATTTTTATTCTATTCATGAAATACAAAAAGGCAAGCTCAAGGTAACTAGTGACATTACTAATTTATTAACAAGTCCGTTTATTATTATTTATGGTTTGTCCTCCAGACATGGTAATTTTTATCCTCCCTATGTGCCATTCCCTGAGATTAATATTCCTGAGTTCATAAGTGGGTTATTTAGCAAAGACTAGTTTATATTATTTTTTTTAACCGAGTGCGTAACCTGAGCAAGATGCCTTTGTAGTAATTTTCGAGTATTTAGCTCCACGCAGTGGTGCGAAGAAAATTACCCAAAAGTCACGCAGCGAGTTGGAGCACTCTTGATTTTTTGCTTCGTTTTTTATCAAGAAAAAATGAAGATAAAATTTCACTTTTAAATATAAACAGATTCCGGTCTACACGGCAATGACAATGAACGTAGATGAAAAATATATTGACGTTGAAATATTTATAGATAAAAATATTGACTTAATTTTGCGGATTTAGTATTATTTAGCTATGGAAGAACTGATATCATTAGAAAATATACAAAATAAGATTTACATAGTACGTGGAAAGCATGTAATGCTTGATAGGGATTTAGCAGAGCTTTATAGTGTAGAGACAAAGCAGTTAAATAAATCTGTTAATAGAAATATTGATAGATTTCCTGAAAAATTTAGATTTAAACTTACTAATGAAGAGTATGAAAACTTGAAGTTCCATTTTGGAACCTCAAGTTTGAGATCGAACATTTCTATTTTAGAAAAGCAACATGGTGGAAGAAGATATTTGCCCTATGCCTTCACTGAACAAGGCGTATCAATGCTTTCAGCAGTATTAAGAAGCACAACAGCTATAGAAATAAGCATAAAAATAATAGATAGTTTTGTGAATATGAGAAGATTTCTTTATCAGAATGCTTCATTATTTGATAAAATTGATGAGCTTAAAACAAAACAGCTTCAATACGAGTTTGAATCGAATCAAAAATTTAGAAAAATTTTCCATGCTTTAGAAGAAAAATCCGAGATTACACCTAAACAAGGAATATTTTATGAAGGACAGATATTTGATGCTTATGCTTTTGTGAGTAATCTAATCAAAAGTGCAGAAAATTCAATAATATTAATAGATAATTATATAGATGAAAGTATATTTACGCTTCTTTCGAAAAGGAATAGAAGTTGTAAGGCTGTAATATTTACCAAGGATATAACAAAGCAATTAGAGTTAGATATAGAGAAGCATAATGCACAGTATCCGGAGATTAAGGTTAATAAATTTGAATTGTCCCATGACAGATTTTTAATAATAGACAATAAAATTGTGTACCATATCGGAGCTAGTCTAAAAGATTTGGGTAAAAAATGGTTTGCTTTTTCAAAAATGGATATTGATTCCTTAAATTTAATTGAGAGATTGGAACGAAAAGGACCACGTTAAGAAATGACTAGGGAAATACCTCCAACTCTTAAACTCTTCAACTTTTAGACTTTTCAACTCTTTTTCTTTTCAACATACTTCTATTCCTCTACTCATCCAATCGTCCTCCGTCCCCCGTCACTTCATTTCCACAGCTCACCATTTACTGTTCACTTTTTTCTTATTAGTCTATTTATCTAATCCTCTAATCTTCTATACATCTATTGCCTAT
>JBAXBT010000159.1:0-3933 GCA_037141875.1 Candidatus Riflemargulisbacteria bacterium | reverse complement strand
TCTATATAGAAGATACTGATGATGAAAAAGAAGATGAGGAAGATCATATCCTTCCTGATATCAAGGTAAATGATAAAGTGCCAGTAAAGTCTATGGACGCACTACAAACGTTCACAAAACCTCCGGCACGTTATACTGAAGCTTCTCTTGTTAAAAAGCTAGAAAGCGAAGGAATAGGGCGACCATCAACCTATGCACCGACTATATCTACAATTATAACCAGAGGTTATATAGAAAAGGATAAAAAATATCTCTTCCCAACTGAAATAGCATTCGTAGTAACTAATTTCTTAAAAGAATATTTCCAAGACATTATCAGTTATAAATTTACTGCTAATATTGAAGAAGCTTTTGACGACATCGCTATTGGTAAAACTGAGTGGGTTTCAATGATTAAAGATTTCTATCTACCATTTGAAAAACAGCTAGACCATACTTATAAAACAGCTAAGAGACAAGTAGAAGAAACGGATAAGATTTGTCCAAAATGTCAAAACCCAATGGTTATTAAATTAAGTAAATACGGCAAGTTTCTCTCTTGTTCAAATTTTCCTGAATGTAAACATGCGGAGCCAATAGAGGGTGAAGCAGGAACAACAGCACCAGCTCAAGAAAACGAAAAAATATATGAAGAAAAATGCCCTACTTGTGGGAAAGACATGATTTATAAACAAGGACGTTTTGGTGAATTTATAGCTTGTGTAGATTATCCTAAATGCAAAACAACCAAGAAAATTATCAAAGAAAAAAGCTCATCAGATGAAAATGGTGAAGTTTCTAATAATACTAAAATATCAGAAGAAAAATGTCCTAATTGCGGCAAAGATATGGTTTATAAACAGGGTCGTTTTGGTGAATTCTTGTCCTGTTCAGATTATCCAACATGTAAAACAATAAAGTCTGATAAGAAAGTTATCAAAGAAAAAGGTTGCCCAGAAGACAAGGGTGATATAATTGAAAAAAGAACAAGAACTGGTAAAATATTTTTTGGGTGCGAAAATTATCCTAAATGTAAGTACGCAGTTTGGAATATAGAAGATCTGGATAAAAAAAATGAATAAATTACAAGCATTTAAAACATTTATTTTAAATAATATAGGATTAAAAGTATTATCGATACTGCTTGCAATATTACTTTGGTTTGTTGCAAGGATAAATTCATAAAATGGAAATAATCAAGAGTACTCTTGATTACAATAATTTCTATAAAAATAAATTAAAAGACAAAACAATTGGCTTCGTACCAACTATGGGATTTCTTCATGAAGGACATATCTCTTTAATTAAAGAATCAACAAACAATAACCAAATCACAGTAGTAAGTATTTTTGTTAATCCAACTCAATTTGGAAAAGATGAAGATTACAATTCATACCCAAGAAATGAAGCGAATGATATACAGCTACTAATACAAAATAACGTTGATGTTCTTTTTATTCCCCCAGTTAATGATATATATCTTGAAGGACATACTTCTTTAATTGAACTTAATCTAAATAACGATTTCATTAGTAAACTTTGTGGTAAGTATAGACCAGGTCACTTTAATGGGGTTGGGCTAATAGTCATGAAGCTCTTTTCAATAATAAAAGCAGATAACTCCTACTTTGGGCTTAAAGACTATCAGCAATACTTACTTATAAAGGATTTAGCTGTTAACTTTTATCCTAGCACAACGGTGGTTGGCCTTGATACAGTAAGAGAAAAAAATGGACTAGCTATGAGCTCTAGGAATAGTTACCTAACTTCTGGACAAAGACTAGTAGCTTCTTCTATCTTCAATAACTTAGTTCTTATCAGTAATAAAATAATAAAAGAAAAAAATATCAATCAGGAAGAACTTCTTAAAGAATTTGAATTGTCTTTAATGACTAGTTCAGATGAATTCAAATTACAATATTTTGAAATTTATGATGATAAGTTAAATACAATAACAACTTATCAATCTAAAAAAACATTTATTGGGGTATCAATATATTTAAATAATGTTAGATTAATTGATAATATATTTTTTTAAATGAGCTTAACTTACGACTTAATAATAATCGGTGGTGGACCAGCTGGTATGATCGCTGGAATCTCTGCTAAAACTAATTGCCCAAATGCCAAAATATTAATTTTAGAAAAAAACGATTCTTGCGGTAAAAAATTATTAATTACAGGAAATGGAAGATGCAATCTTACAACAGCCAATATTGATATCAATATATTCATGGAACAGCTTGGGAAGAAAGGAAAATGGATGAGGGATGCACTCAATGCCTTTCCTGTTGACGCTACAATCGATTTTTTCACTAATTTAGGCATAGAACTTCATACAGAAGGAGAAAATCGCATTTTTCCTGCTTCAGAAAATGCAGTATTTGTTAGAGATAAATTAATTAGGAAATTAAAAGATCTTAAGGTTGAAATTAAATACTCTTCTTCAGCTAAACAAATTACTAATGATAACAAAGAATTTCTAATTATCACCAAAGATAATAGTAAATATATTGCTAATACTTTATTAATTTCGACTGGTGGTCTTTCCTATCCAACAACAGGCAGTACTGGTGATGGATATATTCTAGCTGAAAGACTAGGGCACTCAATAATTAAACCTACTGCTGCACTAACAAGTTTAAAAGCAAATGAGTTATGGATCAAAGATCTAGCAGGAATATCCTTGAAAGATGTTAAAGTTGAGGTGTTCCAAAGTAATTTTAAACAGGAAGAACGTTTTGGTGATATTCTGTTTACACATTCAGGACTCAGCGGACCATTAATTTTAAATTTGAGTAAACATATTCATCACCTTATGAATAATAATTCAGAACCCATTAGTTTTCAGATTGACACACTCTATAAAGAGAATCATCAACAGCTAGACCTGAGACTTCAAAAAATTTGCCAAGGTAAATGGAAGAAATCGCTCAAAACCTTTATGCAAGAGCTTATGCCGACGAGGATGGCTGAAGTGTTTATTGAGTATCATCACCTTGATCCAAACAAACAAATTGCAAGCATTCTAAAAGAGGAACGTAAACTTATTATTAATTCACTTAAACAAATAATCGTCACCTTGGGTGGCGTTGATGGATTTGAGAAAGCAACAATTACATCAGGTGGTGTGAATCTAAAAGAAGTTAACCCTAAAACTATGGAATCAACAATAATACCTAATCTATATTTTTCTGGAGAAATACTAGATATAGATGGTCCTACAGGTGGTTATAATCTTCAAATAGCTTGGAGCACAGGTTACTTAGCAGGAGAAAGTCTTATCTGTAATTCGTAAACTGTAAAACAACACCGAAATCTTCAGCTCTTAAAACTTGTATAACCGTTTGTAGTTCATCTTTCTTAGCAGCAGTTACTTTTAATTTATCCGCATTAATCTGAGATTTTACTTTAAATTTACCATCTCTAATAAATTTACTGATTTCTTTTAGTTTTTCAGAGGTTAGCCCTTGTTTGATATTTATAGTTTGCTTAACATTACCACCTAGTGATTGAGTTATACCTTGAGGATCTAAGAATTTAATGTGAATTTCTCTCTTAATCATTTTATTCTCAAGAATATCTATCAGATTAGCCATTCTAGTATCATCATCTGCTGTAAGTTCTAATGATGTTTCCTTTCTTTGAATATCAGCACAACTGCCTTTAAAGTCAAAACGAGTTGTAACTTCTTTCATAGCCATATTAATAGCATTATCCATCTCGCTTAAATCAACTTCGGAAACTATATCAAATGATGAATCTTTACTCATGTTTACTATTATAATAAGTGATTGTAAAAATGCAATGCACCATTCTTACTGATTTTACAAATATTTGTATACATACTACAATTCATAAACTATGTCTTTAGAAACAGAAATACAACGCAGAAGAACATTTGCTATTATCAGCCACCCTGATGCAGGTAAAACCACTCTGACTGAGAAACTG
>JBAXBT010000158.1:0-3933 GCA_037141875.1 Candidatus Riflemargulisbacteria bacterium | reverse complement strand
TATTTCTATTATATTCACAAGTGGAATAGCGTAAAGTGTCGTATTTACATAAGTTAATAATGCAGGAATTATTGCAAGCGTTAATGGAAGTTTTATAGAAAAGATACTCCCTTTTCCCACTACTGTAGTGATTTCAACAACACCCCTTAATCCCTCTATATTCCTTTTAACTACATCCATTCCAACGCCTCTGCCAGACAAATCCGAGACTTGCTCAGCAGTTGAGAATCCAGGAGCAAAAACTAGTTCTATTATTTCTTTTTCACTCATAGTAAGTGCTTCTGCTTCTGAGATAACTCCTTTTTCTATTGCTTTCTTTTTAATAACTGTTGGATTAATACCTTTACCATCATCTTCTACCTCTATAATAATAGAACTCCCACGATGATAAGCTCTCAAGAAAACAGTACCCTTCTCTGGCTTACCAGCTTTTTTTCTAACTTCAGGTGTCTCTATCCCATGGTCAACTGCATTTCTTAATATATGCATTAACGGATCGGTTATCTTTTCAACAACAGACTTATCAAGCTCTGTTTCTTTCCCCTCGATAACAAGCTCAACTTCCTTGTTTACCTTCCTAGAAAGATCTCGTACAACCCTAGGGTATTTATTAAACACGCCCGAGATTGGCATCATGCGAAGTTGCATTATCCCTTCTTGTATCTGCGTTGTTATACGCATAAGTTGCCCGATAGTATCTTTCAGTTTGGCCACTTCTTTGGTTCTACCAATTGCTTTCTCAATATCTAAAGCTGTCTGAATAACTCCAGCTCTACTTATTACCAATTCTCCTGCCATATTTAACATATAATCGAGCTTAGCATTATCAACCCTTACGGTTTGTGTTTTCTCGCCATGTTCTTTTGTTTTGCCTTTTTCCTGTGACTCATCTTCATCAACATGTTGCGCCTCTTGTTCGTGATGTTCTTCTTCTCGATGTTCTTCTTCCTCGTTTTCTTCTACTAATTCATCAACTTTTTCTTCTGGTTTAATAGTTTCTTGTTTTTTTTCATCTTGGCTTAATGCCAAGAAATCTAATGCTTTTATTTCTATCTTTTCTAAATCTGGCATAACTATTTCTGTCTCTAATACTTCTTTAGAATCTGTTGTTGCAAACAAAACATTAAACTCAAATAACTCTTCTTCATTTAAAACTTCCTCACTAGGCTCAAGAGCTATCACGATCCCGCTTTCTCGTATTTTAGAAATAACCATAAAGGATGCAATAGATGGCATTGGAGCTTCTTCGCTGATTTTCGCATGAGCTAAAAACAAGGAATATGATCCCTCTGTAGCAAAATAATAGGCCTCTAACTCTTCTGGTTTAAGTGGTCTACCAAAAAAGTCTCCTATTTTCTTATAATCACCTTTTTTGGAAACTTCTGACTCTAACACTGCTTCGATTGCCTCTACGTCTGGCTCACCCTTCTTAACTATTTTCTTCTTTTTCTTCTTGTCTTCGCCTGAATTATTATTTATTTTGTCTAATAATTCATGTGCTTTTGTAGTATCTGTATTAAATTGACCACTCGGAACTTCATCCATTAATAAGTTTAATGTATCTAAAACTGAAAAAAGCGAATCCACGTGTTCGGGAGTAAGAGATAGTTTTCCTTCTCTTATTTGGTCAAACACATTTTCCATGCTATGAGTAAGCTTCATCATCTTAACAAAGAAAAACATTCCAGCTGCACCTTTAATAGTATGAGCTGAACGAAAAATATCATTAATTATATCTGCATCTTTGGTGTTTTTTTCGAGGTCTAACAACCCATCGTTTAAGTTGCGAAGCTGTTCTTCAACCTCGACAATAAAATCATTAAGATCTAGCTCAAGATCCACGATGCCCCTCCATTATTTGTTTACCTAAATTTAGTTTGTACAAAACTTATGGTAGCTACTACTGTAAATCAAGAATTTTATAATAACAATGCTTTTCGTAATCTTAATTATGTATTTTACTATAAATTGTTAAATTAACCTATTTTCATCCTCGTTTTTAGCACGAGAAATAACCCCAAACTATTTATTTAATCAATTAACCTTGATACACTAAATCCACATCATGGAAGAAAATCGATATAGGCAATTATTAAGCAAAGCTCCTTTTGGATATGCTTACCACCAACTCGTTACTAACGATTCAGGCATTCCTATTGATTATATTTTCTTAGAAGTTAATGAAGCTTTTGAACAATTAACAGGCCTAAAAGCCAAAAATATTATAAATAAAAAAGTAACCGAAGTGATTCCAACTATTAAAGAAGGAAACTTTGATTGGATTAAAACTTACGGCGACATAACTATAAATAAGCAAACCAAAGAATTTGAGCATTTCTTTATCCCTTTAAATAAATGGTACAAAATAACTGCCACCGCTACAGATACAGAACACTTTACGGCCATCTTCACAGATATAACAGCAAGCCAACTCATTACTAAAAAATTACAAGAACTCATTGATTCAACAGCTGAAACCATTGACTACACTAAAATATGCGAAACTATCAGAGAAATCTCCGGCGCTCGTTATGTAATATTTAATAAGTTTGAACCTAACGGAAAAGATTTTACTACTATGGCTATTGGCGGACTATCTGAATTAAAGAAAATCACAGAAATGCTAGGTTTTGAAATTATTAAGAAACAATGGAAATATGACCCAGACAGAGAGTCAAAAATACAAAACAGTAAAACAACAGAGTTCAAAAGTCTAAGCGATTTAACTGGAACCGTAATCCCAGAAAGTATCGCAAATCTAATCCAACATACTTTTAATTTGTCTGAATTTTATCTAATCAAAACCATGCGTAACCACCTCGCTATAGGCGACTGTACTCTTTTCTTTAAAAAAGGGTCAACCTTCCTCAACAAAGAACTCACAGAAACATTTGTAGACGCTATCGGCATTACACTTAGCCGAATTGCTAATGAAGAAGTGCTTACTAATAATGAAAATCGCTATATTGAGCTTGCCGAGCAAAGCGAAACCATTACTTGGGAAATAAACAAATCAGGAACATATACCTTTATATCGCCGTTTATAGAAAAATTGTTAGGGTACACGCCTGAAGAAGTTATTGAAAAGATGCACTTCTATGACTTACATCCTGAAAACAATGAAGGTGTTTTACTGTCTGCTTCCTTACAATTATTTATAAACAAAATCCCCATCAATAATTTAGAAAACGCTCTTCTAACAAAATCCAAGGAGATTATCTGGGTCAGCACTACTTGTCTTCCTGTTTTCGATGGGCACGGTGAATTAACCGGCTATAGAGGAACCGATACAAACATTACTGACAAAAAACTAAACGAACAAAGCATAAAAGACAAAACAACCATGCTTCAACAAATAACTGACAACATGAATGATGTAATATTTCTTCTTGACCTAAACCTCAACTTTACCTACATTTCACCTTCTATAGAAAAGCTGACAGGGTTCTCTCCTGAGATTTACAAAACAAGAAAAACAGAAGACAGGTTCACGGAAAATTCACGAAATAAGATATATGCTCTTTTTAGTAAAGAACTGGAAAACGAAAAAGATCCAACTATCAACAAAAAAAGAATAGTTAAAGCCGAGCTTGAAGAATATACTTCAGATGGAAGAATTATTTGGATTTCTGTACATATTTCTTTTATTTATAATGAAAAAGGTGTCTTAGCTGGCTTTATTGGTTCAAGCAGAGACATAACTGAACGCAAACTAGCAAACGAATCCCTGCAAGAGAGCGAAAAAAAGCACCGACTCTTGATAGAGAATAGTCACGACATAATCTATACGCTCACACCTGATGGAATATTTACCTTTGTCTCACCTTCTTGGACCACGCTCCTTGGACACCAGCTATCGGAAGTAGTTGGACACTCCTTTCAAGAATTTTTTCATCCTGATGACCTTCCTGTTTGTATAAACTGGCTAAATAC
>JBAXBT010000157.1:0-3958 GCA_037141875.1 Candidatus Riflemargulisbacteria bacterium | reverse complement strand
ATTACACTTTACATCGGCTAAAAACAAGCTCCATAATCGTTTATATGGATTATTTCCATTGAAATGATTACGCTCTGCTTCCTTTTTTGCATCCTGAGTATAGTTTATTTTCAGTTCCATTTTAATTCACCTGTTCATATCTTGTTGTTTCCCAAGACCTTTGTACAATCGGGGATGGATACCAGATAAAAGTCTTCAAATAAGGCAATATATGAAAAGACATCCACCGATCCATTGGCTCATCCAAAGTAAGGGGCACATCTATCATCTTCTTGGCTCCCTCAAGTGTCACCATATAGGCATGAAGTCCATCACAGGCTCCATCCCATGTATTTGCCTCGATATGCCGCCAGACATTCCCGGCAACCTTGACTGCCCTAATCCTGCCATCATCAATCCTGTCAGGGAATAAAATAGACATATACACCATATCCCAATCCGTTGGTGTGTTCGCCATACTTTCATCAAAAAACTCTTTGAAATTATCGGGAAGCAAAATGTCGTCCTCAAAGATGATTGCTTGGGGTATCTCTGCCATCACAATGTGTTGCCATAAGAACCAATGATTGAGAGATAGACATAACCCGTTTGGAGTCAATCTGCGGTAAATGTTGTCGTTTTGGCTCCTAGAACTAATCAAACCCACATCCCTGCCATAAAGCCCGGAGAACAGGGTTGGCTTCAGCCCTAGAGCCTCTAGGTGGGTTTTAGCGGCATTCCGGCGTTCAGCCAGTTCCTTCAAAGCTATAACAAAAACCTTTGGTATTTCATTCATGCCTGTATTATATCCCCACAATTCCGGATTTTTGAAGACATTCAGTCAAACCTTGAATAACATCCCGACTAGATACAGATTTACGATGAGCAATAAAATCACCCGGCTGCCACTCTAGTTCAGTTCTAACCAACGACATATAAAGAGAATTAAACGTCCTCATCGGATAATACACCATTCTATTTCCAATGGTATTGTTATACACCAATTGATTGAAAGCCGTTTGTTCAGCCAAATCAAAACCATTCCATCCCGGCACATTCCACATCTCATCCAATAACCCAAATGACCAATCACAACTCCTAATCAAGAAAACCCCAGTGTCGAATATCATTTCGGGATTTTCATTACAAATGAAAATGTCTCCACCAAGGCTAATGAATTTTTCAATTCTCATATTTCTATTGGTGATTATCGCATTGGCGTCAATCCAAAACACGTATTCATATTCCTTTAGGGCATTCTTGATAAACAGGATTTTACTCCAAGAAGGTTGTCTTGTTGAATCAAACCCTTCTGTGTGAATTTTTAGCCCATAGCCCAACTTGTCACAATACTTCTTCTTTGTATTGGAGGTTAAATCGCCGAGTTCTTTCCAATCTGGAGTATAAGCCGTAACAATACACACATTGGATGAATTCTTTAACTCATAACTTGGAAAGAGTTTACTCATTTTTATACCACTCCACCGTTTCGCTCAATCCCTGTTCAAATCCAATCACCGGCGTCCAATCCAACTCCTCCTTCGCCTTCTCATAACTCATCCAATACTTTTTATCGTGACCCTTCCGGTCTTTCACATACTCAATACAACTCTCATCCTTGCCTAGTATATTGAGAATGCTCTTAACCACTTCAATATTGGTTCTTAGATCACCACTTGCGAAATTGTATATCTCTCCCGCTATTCCTTGTGTGAGTGCCATCCAAATGCCCATACAATGGTCACTCACGCATATCCAATCCCTGATATTGTCTCCTTGACCATATACCGGAACCTTCTCGCCCATCATTGCCTTCGTTATCATCAAAGGAATGAGCTTTTCCGGGTATTGGTTGGACCCATAGTTGTTCGTACATCGAGTAATCACCGCATCCATCTTATGAGTCCGGACATACGACAACACCAGTAAGTCTGCCGCCGCTTTGGACGCACTATAGGGCGAACTGGGTGCCAATATATCCGTTTCCCTTGAAGCCTTGCGGTTTTCACATACATCTCCATAAACCTCATCGGTGGAAACCTGCAAAAACCGTTTCACATTGTAACCCAGACAAGCATCCAAGAGAATCTGAACTCCAATAAAATTAGTCATGGTGAATTCAGTAGACGAAGCAATCGAACGGTCTACATGAGTTTCGGCTGCGAAATTAACCACATAGGTAGGATGATACCGTTTGAAAATCTCATCCATAAACTTGGCGTCTGCAATATCACCCACACAAAGATCATAACGCCCCTCTGGTAATCCTTCCAGATTCTCCTTGTTCCCGGCATAAGTGAGTTTATCCAAAATGACAATAGAACCGTCGTAATCCATGTCGTTCAACATACGGACAAAATGAGAGCCGATAAAACCACACGCACCTGTTACCATAATTGTATCACTCATAACTCCTCCTAATCTTATCGCCGTACCTTTTTAAATCAAACCTCATGGGTTTACCCGACCAACCCTTTAACAACTCACCCATGAAATCACCATAGAACTCGAACAGTACATTTGTATCCTGCTCACTTGCCGACATCCATTCCCAAGAAGCCTCATGGAACTTCCAACCTTCCTTGTTGCCAAAAAAGGGTATTTGCCACGGTTCAATGGTTTCCAATAATCTAGCCAGCCATTCCGGGGTTAATACTTTCATGGGAAGATGGGCATTGGGATTACTATTTATCATCATTCGGTTTGCCATCACGATAGGGATACCCTGCTTGACACACTTTCTTACATCATGAGCTTTCAATGTAAAGAAAGCAGAGTTTAGTTCTTTGGTCTTTAATTCAATCTTTCTTGAAAATACTTCTACTCCCTGCTGATAGGCAATCAAAGAACCATCAAGGGTGTCAATATACTCGCCGTCTTTTTCATCATAAATCTTCTTATCATTAGACACTTTAAGGCAAATGGGCTTATATTTGAACCGATCAGCCAATTGTCTGATGTGACCCTTGATGATTTCTCCCAACATTATCTGAAGTTCAACACCGGTGGTGATATTTTCAGAAAATTTGTCTTTGTCCCTGTCATCCTTACGATGATTAAAATTGTCTTCTGCCGCTGTGGTCACTGAATCTCCTCCTCAAACGATACAACTAAACATCCACTAGCCTTTCTCCAGTCAGATACGTGGAGTTTTGCAGAGAACATCGTTCTTATAGGTGATTTCATGATTTCAAGAAGGGTTGCAAAACTACAATCCTTTCTTTCACACTTTAATAATTCTTCTTCAGCATTCATTTGGCACCCCGTAGGGGGTTTGACTACTTCCTTCCCAACCATGCCTCATTATCAAAACCAACATATTCCTGAATAGCCCCAAATATCATCTGTGTCACGTCTGTCCTATTCACAGCAACACGACAAATTCCATAGGGCAACTTTCCGCTTTTTTTACCATATCCATCTTTTCTTATTACGTCTATTTGACTTTTTCTAACAGATGAACAATCCAATGATAATTCCTTTAGCCAATATAAAATCGCATCTTCAAATGAAATACCATTACCACTATAAAATTTTAATGATACTATTATCTCGTCATTTGTTATCCCGAAATGTTTCCTAATAAACCCGACAAAAAATTTCATCATTTCAACATCAGAGTTCACAAATACAACACTATTCTTTCCCTTACTACCCTCCGCCCAATACAACATACAACCTGCTATGAAATTTGAGCTTGCTGTCTTCATCATCTTTCTGCCTTTTTTCTGACACTCCATTCTTTTATCCAAGGCATTTCTTTGATGAACTTCCCATACTTTTTTCATTTCATCTCCATGAGGAGAACGATTACACAAAATAACCTTCTGTTCGTCTGTTAGTAAAACATGCCTTACCCATACACTTACCGAAGCCGATGATACACCAAGCATACGAGCTATCTCTTTTACCGAACAACCCTCACCTCGCATCCTGATTGCCTCTTTACGCTCTTTATCTTTTGTTTTCATCTAAACCT
>JBAXBT010000156.1:0-3971 GCA_037141875.1 Candidatus Riflemargulisbacteria bacterium | reverse complement strand
ACCGTAGTGTTTTCAGAGTTGTCGATACGTTACGCCGGGAAGATTGGTTTTGAAGAGTGGCGATGCGGTAGTGTTTTAGGAGTTGTCGATACGTTGCGCCGGGAAGATTTGGTTCTTTCTCAAAATAAGCTAAGTTGGTTTACAGGTTTCTTGTTTCTTATTTCTATCTTTTCTTTGTTTAGTAGTTCGTCAGGGATTCTTTTGACTATTGGACTAAGCGTTCCCGTTATTGTTTTATTACGTAGCTTTCTTTTGGTAGCATAGCTCATAAATAGCTTGTCTTTGGTTCTGGTCATGGCGACATAGAGGATTCGTTCTTCTTCTTTAAGTTCATCTTTTGTTTTTTTGTTAAATAGTTGGAACGGGTATATTTTATTTTCACATCCTGGGATAAATACGTATTTGAATTCTAGTCCTTTGGAGGCATGGATAGTCATTAATGTTATAGTTTTAGCATGTGTATCATATTCATCGGTTCCAGTTTTTAAGGATACATCATCAAAGAAAGAAGCATAGTTGTTTTTATAAGGTTTGGTGATTTTTTCTAGGATTCGTTGTTGTTCAGCGTTAATGTCATGTTCTATGCAAACTCTGCGTAAGATAAAAGCTAAATTCATTCCATTTTCAAACATACTTAGGACTTCTTTGCCGACCTTTGATGTATGGTTCTCAAGTCCAAAGTAAATATGTTTAAGTTCAGTGATTATTTCTTTATAAGGTTGATTTTGTAAGATGCTATCAGTATTTATCGTTTGAAGTGGTATGTGATGATCGGTTAATGCTTTTATGATGGCAGGGAACAGATGCTTTGTTCTGCAGAGGATGGCAATGTCTTTAAAACTAGTACTGTCTTCAAATAAATTGTTGCTAATTCCACCTGTAAGCTTTTCTATTTCTGAGGCTATCCACTGCGCTTCCGCAACATCAGTTGGGAATTCTTTTAGTTCTATTCTTGTTCCTTCATTCTCGCTTTTCATCGCATCTGTTTTTTTGATGGCCGAAGAGGCGCTTTGTAAAATAGTATCTGGACATCTATAACTTCTGACAAGCTTAAGGAACAATGCATTTTTATAATCATGTATAAAGCTATTAATTAGCTCTATTTTGCCTCCTCCAATACTGTTGATGGCTTGGTCAGTGTCTCCAACGACAAAGAGGTTCTTCTTGCATGATAGAAGCTCAAGCAGTTGATATTGGATTGCATTTATTTCTTGAAATTCGTCAATCAGTATCCATTGGTATTTTTGTTGATATTTTTTTAGTGTTTCAGGGTTGTTTAGTAATATTTCTACAGTTAAATATATAAGGTCGTTAAAGTCTATTGCGGTTATTTTTCTTAGCTCTTGGGTATAGGCTTCCATTACTGGATTCTTTTCGTTTAGTAAGATTTTTGATTGTTTCCCATTATTGATATTGTTGAGGATGTTTAGGTAATCAGAATCAAAGAGGGTTTTTATTATGGATATTTGTTTGTCTTGGTCAATTATTCCGAAGAATTTCTCGTTATTATTCAGGCTTAATTCTTCTCGGAGGATAGTTAATCCAAGTCTCTGGAAAGTAGTAGGAGTGCAACCATATTGCTCAAGCTCATTATTAATTTCTTCTTTCATTTCCTTGGCTGCTTTATTGGAAAAGCTAATAGTAAGTATGGTTGAGGGATCAACTCCATCTTTGATTAAGCTAATAATTCGCTTGGTAAGAACTCGTGTTTTTCCAGATCCTGGCCCAGACATAATCATACACGGACCTTCTTTGTGTGCTATTGCTGTTTCTTGTTCAGCGTGAATCCAAACAATTGTTGCGTTGGTTTGCTGGGTAGTTGTTAACTTTTGTTTTAATTCTTTAAACTGCTGTATATTAAAGGTCAGACTGCTGTATTTTGTTGTTTTCGTCATTCCGAGCGAAGTCGAGGAATCTTTATCTCCACTACGGTCGGGATGACTTTTTATGCCCACATCTTCCCCAGAAAATAGACTGGTTGTTTTGTGGTTTTGAAGCTCTGCAGGATTGAATATGTTTATTTTCCCAAACTCACCATCATAGCCACTTTCAGTTTGAATTAATCCTTCTCGTAATCTATTAATTCCTTCGGCGGTAATCGCGCCAGCAACTTTTTCGATTTTCTTTAAGTTTATGTTTAGCAGTATGTCAAACTCGGAGCCCAAAGAACTTACCAGTTGGAAGTATTTTTCTGTAATAGCTTTCGACTTTGGGCTTTTTTTGTTATCTAGCTCGGCTAGTAGTCCCGCAAGAGGCGTTATTGACCAGAAGGTCTGTTTAGAGTTTGCTTCGGCTGGGTCTGTTCTGTCAGCTAACTCAGCAACACGATACATTACCCCTTTAGTTACTGGTTTGCCACACACAGAGCAGATAGCATTGTTCTGAACAGTTTCTAGTGGTGTCCAATTTATGTTGCAGTCTCTGTGTCCATCGTTATGGTATTTGCCTTCCTCAGGGAAGAATTCTATTGTTCCTACAAAACCTTCATCGTTTTTTAAAGCGTTATAGATGCTGTCATAGCTTATTTCTGAATCAAATACATTAGCTTCTCTCCCTAGTTTGTCAGGCGAATGGGCATCGGAGTTGGATACGAGTCGGTATTTATCTAAGAATGAACAGATTCTATTCATTGGAGGGTCGCTGGAAAGGCCTGTTTCTAGAGCAAATATCTCAGAAGATAAATCCTCATAGCATTCTTCGATACTATCAAAGCCAGATTTCGAGCCAAGCACAGAAAACCACGGTGTCCAAATATGGGCAGGTATCAAGTAGGTGCTATCTCCACTTTCTAAAAGTATCTCTAATAATATTTTAGAATCTAGTCCTAAAATGGGTCTTCCGTCTGAACGTATATTGCCGATACGCTCTATTTTGGCTTGAAATTCATGTACTATGTCAAAGCTTGGCATAATACATATATTGTGGACTTTCCTAGTTTTATCGCCTTTTTTGTAGATGTTACTAATCTCGGTTGTTGGCATAAAGTAAACAGGCTTCGACTGTAAGATAGGTGATAGGCTTTTTGTTTCTGTTAGGGTGTATTCTTTCTTTAAGACATATAAGCCGTTGTCGCTTGGTTCAAGTTTTTCTTGTAATTCGTTAAGCCAACCAGGGTGGATGCAATCGCCAGTTCCCATAACTTGTATGCCTTTAACCTTTGCCCAATAGTCCAAATGTTCAGGCGTAAGTAAAGGGCTAGTTGCTCTGGAGTATTTGGAATGGATATGTAGATCGGCGATGAATTTTGGCATTCTTTTATTATAATGTTTATTTGTTTATTTGTTTAACTGTTTATTTGTTTCATAAACACACCCCCGAGCCCTACTTCGACAAGCTCAGCACAAGTCTCAAGAGGGGGAATTTGAAGTCACAATTTGTGACTTCAAGTTAGTGGCACTAATAAAAGTTATTGACGTTAAATATTTAATAATATTAATAGTTGACTTAACTTTGAAGATTTAGTATTATCTAAGATGCAAGGAGCGTGAACATTATGTATATAATTAACTATGAGGATATTGAAAGTAAAATAATTATTATTAGAGATATGCAGGTTATTTTAGATCGTGATGTTGCTATATTATATGGGGTTACTACAAAGGAAGTTAATCAAGCTGTTTCAAATAATGTAAATAAGTTTATAGAAGGATATGTTATAGAAATTAATGAAGAGGATAAAAATGAACTGGTCAAAAATTTTGACCGGTTCAAAACATTAAAGCATTCAACAGTATGCCCAAAGGCATTTAGTGAAAAAGGGTTATATATGTTGGCAACTATATTAAAGAGTTCTAATGCAACAGAAGCAACAATAGCTGTTATTGAGACTTTTGCAAAGATTAGGCAATTAACTAAAACGATTAAAGATCTTTCAAGTGTTCAAGATAAAGATTGTCGTAATGATTTGATGCAAAGAAGTGGTGAAATATTTTCAGATATTTTGGACGATGGATTTGAAACAACAGGAACAG
>JBAXBT010000155.1:0-4005 GCA_037141875.1 Candidatus Riflemargulisbacteria bacterium | reverse complement strand
GGTACGGAGCTCCTGCTTACTTTAATGACAAAAAACATACTGACTATCAAAAAGGAATGGGAACTGCTTCAGACGGAGACTTAACTAAAGACATGAAAGAATATAACCAAGGCAAAATCGAAGAAGGAAAAAGCTATTTTGAAGGAGGCAACACTTTAACTGCCCTTTCAACAGACAAATCAAAAGTTGTAATAATGGGAGCCAGTTCTTTTGATATAAATACCACTCTTTATAGAACAAAGTATATGACTTACGCCGAAGCAACAGACGCAGATAACTTTGCAGGTCAAACTGGCATTATTGAAATGATAGACCGAAAAACAGTCAATATGATTGCTCGAGATTTAAACATTAGACGTGAACAACTATTGTTTATTCCTCAGCTTGGATTACATATAGACACTTGCTTAAGACCAGGATTAAACGGTCAAATATTTATCAATGATTGGGGCACCTCAAAAAAACTACTAACTGAGCTACTTAAAAGTCCTGATCTTTCTCCTGAAGAAAAAAGCTACTATTCTGCCTTTTTAAAACATGCTCAAACAATGGAAAAAACCTATGCGAAAGAGAATAAAGAAACTTACAATAAACTAACAAAGTATGGCTTTACTGTAATCAAAATTCCTGGAGACTTCTACAGCGAAAAAACTTGGAGCCTTCCTGCTAAACGTATCAATTTTATGAATGGAGTAATGGGCACCGGCAAAACTGGAACTTTCTACATTACAAATGGTAGCAACTTCCCTAAACTAAATAATGTTGTTGCTAGTCTTTTCAAACACTTTGGAATCAATACTGTATATTTCGCGGGACAATCGTTAGATAAATTCTCTTTTGATCCAGCAGAGCAATCTTCATTGGAATTTGATTCTGGTGTAGATTGTAGAACACTAGAAATTCCTAAAAAAAATGATAACAAATAAATTGCTTTAAGTTTACATTTATCAGCTTTACCCTGATAATAAAAATATGACTAAAACAGCTATCCTTATTGACGGTGGATTCTTCCTGAAAAGATACTATGTAGTTTATGGCAGATCTCCAATGGAAGATGGAGCAGACAAAGTCACCAAAACTATCTCCAATATTTGTCTAGAATTCCAAAAGAAATTTGAGTTTGATTTACTAAAAATCTTTTATTATGACTGCTTCCCTTATATTAATAGTGATAAAACACCTATTTCAGGCAAAACCATAGACTTCAGCCAAACCTCTTTAGCTCAATTTAAGTTAAAACTTTATTATGAACTTAAAAAAACAAGAAAAATGGTCTTACGATTAGGAGAACTTAAAACTGGATATGGGTGGCTAATTAAACCCATGTTAACGAAAGGTTTACTAAAGGGAACCAGCGACTTTAAATCCCTAACTGACGACGACTTTTACTTTGACCTACAACAAAAAGGTGTAGACATGAAAATTGGGTTAGACATATCAACCTTTGCCTATAAAAAACAAGTAGATCAAATTATCTTAGTAGCTGGAGATGCTGACTTTGTTCCAGCAGCAAAAGTAGCTAGAAGAGAAGGGATTGATTTCATCTTAGATCCAATGTGGCAACACATTGATGATGAATTATTTGAACATATTGACGGCATATATTCAGTCTGTCCTAATCCTAACCAAAAAAACAAAAGGGTTAGTAGAACCATGAGTTAAACAAATGAAAACAAATAAACCATTTGGCTTCATGGCCTTAGTTGTTTTTTTCATTTTATTTTTCCCTATTTTATTTCATTATAATTACAGAAACTTTGTAAGATATTCTAGAGCCCTGCTAATTTATGAACATAATGAAAACTACAAAAGAGGAATCTCATTCTCTGACAAAAATATATATAAGATCTTTAATGCCGCTGTTGCTGGTGACATCAACCAAATTTCTTTTGCAGATTTTACCTTAACTGGCAAAAAAGGTTCTCTAGTTGTAAGTCTTTTAGGTGATAAGCCTTATTTCTTTCAGATAGAAAGAAAAGGGCTAAATCAAAATATTACCGCTTATGCTTATAATGAAGTCGAAAAAAGATCTTTCTTGTTAGAATTAATCAGAACAAATAAAGCAATAACAAATATCAATGAAGCTTTGCAATACAGAACTGTTTTATTGCCATATTTACCTAGCTATCTTGGTCACATGCATGTTCAAAAAATAAACAATCAATATTTAATTCTATATGACAAAGAATCAGTTACTGCCAACATAACAGTAAATAATGAAGGACTTATTGCGTCTATCTCAACTAATAAATATAAAGCATCTTACTCCGATTATAAAAACAAAGAAGGGGTTCAACTCCCTACTAAAATAACACTTAATAATGACATTTATAACTTAAAAAAGATTAAAATGAAAATTATTAATACACGTCGTTAGGCGTACCAGCCTCTGGCTCATAAAGCTTGCCTCGATTCCAACTCTCTAATTCTCTTCTATACTTATTACCAAATTGATTCCAAACACCAATAAATAAAGATGCAAAAACTGGTCCAAGAATAAACCCTACTGGACCAAACCACATCAATCCACCTATTGTTGACAAGAAAAAAATAGCAGGATGTGGTCCTGCTCTTCTTGAAACAAAAATTGGTTTAATATAACTATGTGTAATTGTTGTGCCAACATAAGCTAAAATAATCAGAGCAGTTCCAGCTATCCAATGTCCAGAAACAACTAAATAAACACCAGCTGGAACCAAAACAAAAATAGCACCTATTGTTGGAATAAATGACATAAGCATTATTACAACACCCCAAAAAACTGGAGAACCTATCCCGAAAACATAGAACAAAAAAGCACCGTAAAGCCCTTCTAAAACTCCGACAAACATTGTTCCTAACAAAGTAGCATCTGTAATGTTTACTACTTCATCCATTAGTTGCTTTTCCTCTTTATCATCTAATGGGGAAAGAAATAATATTTTTTTGAGCAATTTATCGCCATCTGTATATAAAAAGTACAGCAAAAAACAAATAATAAATAAATGGAAAATATTCACACCAATAGTAATCAAAACCTGACTTGTAACATTAACTAGATTGCCTTTTACTCCTCCAAGAAGATGCTTTAACTCATCCATAACATTAACCTGTAACCCGTTATCAAACAAAGGACGAAGAAAGGATATTTGACTCCACTTATCAATCATAGCTTGAACATTAGGGATAGAACTAACTGCCACAGCATAAATTCTTATAAGCTCGTTAGCTAATATTACTCCTATAACAAAAATTGGAATAATAATCAAAAAAACTGTTATAAGCACAGTTAATGCGCTGGCAAGTTTTTTGTATTTCAATTTATCACACAAAAAATAAAAAACATATCTCATTAAATGAGCCAAAATAACTGCTAAAAATATATCAATTAAATATGGGGATAGTATCTTATAAAAAGTCAGAGTTAACGTGACTAATATAAAAAAGAAAAACCAATCAGGAATACTCAACCTTTTCATAATACACCTCTCGTACCATTATAAAAAATAATACCAATAAAGCCTAGTGCTTACGCTAAACTATTTCTAAGTGCAAAGAATGTTGTTTGTTGATAAATTCTACTAATTGCTTCAATCGACTCATGCTGTGATCATTTACAGGAAAAGAACCAGTATAATAATTTTTTGCAAACTCTGCTATATACTTATTAACTTGACTCAAAACCTCTAACCTTTCACGATGAGTTGCCGTTTCTCCTATTTTGACAATCTTCTGCTTAAGCGTAATTAACTTTTTATCATAATAATTCATCTCGGTATTTCTTATGCTTTCTCGAACATCGTCAATAACTTGAGCCCAATGAACATCATGAAATGCATAAGCAATAACTTGCTTAGTATCATTTAGGTATATATTTTGAATCTGTCTTTTATGTTCAATTGAAAACTCTGGATTAAGAGTCTCAACAACAACATACAATTTATAATTTAGTGCCCATCCTAAAATCCTCTTCTTGAAACTTTCTGGAATTATCCTTGCAAGCATTTCATTTTTAGAAGGGACATC